>JBDHVF010000685.1:0-4859 GCA_039809605.1 Polyangiales bacterium
CACGAGCGGCGTCGGGCGCTCGACCACGCTCGGCGGCGGGCTGCGCGAGGCCGCGGGGCGCGCGCGCGCGGCGGCGAGGGGCGCCGCGGGCTCCTCGCGGCGCATCTCGGCGCGGGGCGCGGGCTCGTCGACGGGCTCGATCGCGGGCGGGCGAATCGTGGTGGCCTGGTGCACCGCGGGCACGACGCGCACCTGCGAGGCGCCCGAGGGCTCCGGGGTCGCTGCCTCGGCCGCGAGGGGCGCGGGCGTGAGCGTAGGGACGACCGCGCGCAAGGGCACCGGGCCGCTCTCGACGGGCCGCCGCGACGGCGCCTCGCGCGCGTACGAGGTCGCCGCGGGCACGCCGGGGAGGGTCGACAGCGAGCTCGGGAGCGGCGGCGGTCGCGACGTGCTGGCCGAGAGCGCGCGCAGGCGCAGCGTGGGGTTCTCCGACGAGTCCACGTCCGAGGGGGCGGGGTTCCAGATGGCGCCGAAGGCGCTCTCGACCTCGTCGGAGACGTCCCTCGCGGCCTCGTGGGCGAAGGGCTTCGCGGCCTCGACGGTCACCTCGGGCGCCGGGGCCGCGGCCTCGACGATGACCTTCCGCAACGCCCTCGCCATCTCGCCCGCCGACGCGAAGGGCGCGGGCGCCTCGCCCTCGCCCGCGGACCACGCGCGCGCGAACACCTCGTCGAGCTCGGGCGGCAGGTCGGGCCGCGCTTGATGCACCGACGGCCGCGCGCCGAGCGCGACGGCGACGGCCAGCGCGGCGTCTCCCTCACCTTCGAAGGCCCTGCGGCCCGTGAGGCACTCGAAGGCCACCGAGGCGAGCGCGAAGGTGTCGGTGCGGGGCGTCACCCGGTGCTGGATCTCGTCGGGCGACAGGTACTCGGGCGCGTTCGGCGACTCTGCGTCGGAGAGCGCCCCCGCCTGCGCGAGCGCGTGCGCGAGGCCGCACTCCTCGACCCACACGTGGCCGCCGGTGCCCACCACGACGTTCTCGGGGCACAGGGCGCGGTGCACCACCGGCGGGCGGCGCTCGTGCAGGGCGTCGAGCGCCGAGGCCACCTCGACGACCACGCGCGCGACCTCGGAGGCCTCGGGCCGTGGGGCCTGCGACGCGATCGCGCGGAGCGTGCGGCCGCGCGCGCGGGCCGTGATCACCACGAGCTCGTCGCCCTCGACGCACGCGGAGACGAAGCGCGGGATCGACGGGTGCCGGAGCTCCCGCAGGGCCTCGGCGGCGCGCACGAAGGCCGCGCGGTCTCCGCCGCCCGCGGGGGCCACGCGCGCGACGTAGCGAGGCTCGTCGCCGCCGCCGCTGCGCGCGAGGTAGACCGACGCGAGCGGGCCGCGGCGCACGAGGCGCTCCAGGGTGTAGTCCCCGCACACGCGGGAGCCTTCCTCCAGGCGGGGGCGGGGCGTGGGTTGTTCGCTCATGGATGCGTCCGAGCATTCTATTTGGCGCCGCGGCGCTTGTCTCGGAACGCGCGGCGATCGCCGCAATCTTGGCAGCGCGCGCGAGCCTGCGGGTAGGATGCGCCCGAGTCCGTCGCCGAGGCCGCCCCGCGCATCCCCTTGCGGCGGCGCGTCGGCGACCTCACGTGGGCGGCGACCAACTTCGAGGTGTCATGAGCAAGCAGTCTCTCGTCAGGGCGTGGGTGGGCGCGGCGGCGCTCGCGGGCTCGCTCGCGGCGCCCTCCACGGCGGGCGCGCAGGTGATCCACCGCTTCACGCTGCGCGCCGAGCTCGGCGCCGGCACGATGCTGTCGGACTACCAGCGCAACACCGACGCGCAGCAGTTCGGCGGCAACGCCATGGGCTTCGACAACCTGAGCTTCGTGGGCACGGCGCGCCTCGGCTTCTCGCTCGTCGACTCGCTCGCGGTGCAGGTGTCGTTCGCCAACTGGTTCTTCCCCTCGACCACGCAAGACGGCGTCGGGCGGGTGATGGCCTTTCAGGGCGGCCTTCGCTTCGAACCACGCCTCGGGCGCGTCGGGAGGATCTTCGTCGACGGCAACGTGGGCTACGCCCTCACGGGCCCGCTCGACCGCCTCGAGCTCGACGCGGGCGTGGGCTTCGAGTTCGCGCTCTCGCCCGCGGTGGGCCTCGGGCCCGTGGTGCGCTTCGCCGACGTGCTCCAGCCCAACGTCACCCTCGCCAACGCCACCACCTACCCCTTCGACGCGGTGTACTGGACGGCGGGCCTCTCGCTCGCGCTGCGCATCCCCGAGCCCGCGCCGCCGCCGCCTCCGCCGCCGCCGCCCCAAGAGCTCACGGACACCGACTGTGATCGTGTGCCCGACCGCGACGACCTCTGCCCGACGGTGCCGCAGGGCGACCGGCCCGACCCGCAGCGCCTCGGGTGCCCGATTCCCGACAGCGACAACGACGGCGTGCTCGACCCCGAGGACCAGTGCCCGAGGGTCTCCGCGGGCGACTACCCCGACGAGGCCCGCCGCGGCTGCCCCGACCCCGACCTCGACCACGACGGCGTCGCCAACGCGCAGGACCAGTGCGTGAACATCCCCGCGGGACCGACGCCCGACAACGACCGCCCGGGCTGCCCCAACCCCCGCCCGCTGGCCTTCATCGAGCGCGACCAGATCCGCATCACGCGGCAGGTTCACTTCGACACCAACCGCTGGAGCATCGAGACCAGCGACCCGGTGCTCTCGCGCGAGAACCACGAGGTGCTCGACGACGTGGTGTCGATCCTGCGGTTCCACTCGGCCATTCAGCGCCTCGAGGTGCAGGGCCACACCGACGACCGCTGCGTCGCCTGCCCCGGCGGCCCGCGGCGGTACAACTTCACCCTCTCCGAGAACCGCGCGCAGGCGATTCAGCAGTACCTCGTCGAGCACGGCGTCGACCCGGCGCGGCTCACGGCGCGGGGCTACGGCCAGAGCCGCCCCGTGCAGCCCAACACCACCGAGGCGGGCCGGCAGGCCAACCGCCGCGTGCAGTTCCAGATCCTCGAGGCGAACTGGCCCTCGCCGCCGCCGCCGCCCACGCCCGTGCAGCCGCACCCGCTGCCGCCGCTCTCGCCGCTGCCGCCGCTGCCGCCGCACCCCTGCCACGTCCAGCAGCCCGCGCCCGGAGGCTCGCGATGAGCCCCACCGCGCGCGGCGCAACGAGCGATCGCACTTCGACGAGGAGAGATGCTTCCATGAACGAACGGAGCGGAAGGTCGACGCGGTGGTGGGCGGGCGCGCTCCTCGCGCTGGGGGCGCTCACGCCCGCGTGCAGCGAGGTGGGCCTCGCGGTCGTGGGCTTCGACGCCAGCGTCGACGCGCCCCAGGGCTGCCGCACCGACATGGACTGCGTCGGGCACCCCGAGGGGACCGTCTGCGACACGTCCACGGGCCGCTGCGTCTCGTCGTGCCGCGCGCCCATGGTGATGTGCGGCGACGCGTGCGTCGACCCGCAGACCAACGTCATGCACTGCGGCGCGTGCAACAACGCATGCCCCGCCGGCCCGCACGCCACGCCGACGTGCACCGGCGGCCTCTGCGGCCGGCCCACGTGCGAGACGGGCTACGGCGACTGCGACGGCGTCGCCACCAACGGCTGCGAGGTCAACCTCCGCACCGACCCCGCGCACTGCGGCGCGTGCGACAACGCCTGCGCGTCGGGCCCCCACGCCACGCCCACGTGCGCGATGGGCATGTGCGGCCCCATCACCTGCGACACGGCCGGGGGCTTCGCCGACTGCAACATGAACGCCTCCGACGGGTGCGAGGTGAACACGCAGACCAGCGTCATGCACTGCGGCATGTGCGGGCACATGTGCACCGCGGGCCCCCACGCCACGGCCACGTGCGCGATGGGAGCGTGCTCGGTCACGTGCGAGACGGGCTTCGCCGACTGCAACATGGACCCCTCGGACGGCTGCGAGGTCGACGTTCGCACGAGCCCCGCCAACTGCGGCATGTGCGGCCACGCGTGCCCCATGGGATCGCACGGCGCGGCCACGTGCGCGGGCGGCACGTGCGGTTCGGTGGTGTGCGAGATGGGCTCGGGCTTCGCCGACTGCAACATGATGCCCGCCGACGGCTGCGAGGTGAACACGCAGACCGACCCGATGCACTGCGGCATGTGCGGGCGCACGTGCCCCGCGGGGCCCCACTCGACGGCCACGTGCGCGATGGGCGCGTGCGGCATCCGGTGTGAGATGGGCTGGGCCGACTGCAACATGAACCCCGCCGACGGCTGCGAGGTGAACACGCAGACCGACAGCGGCAACTGCGGCGCCTGCGGCAACCGCTGCATGCTCGCCCACGCCACGTCGGCTTGCACCATGGGCGCGTGCGCCATCACGGCGTGCGACGCCAACTTCGCCGACTGCAACATGATGGCCCGCGACGGGTGCGAGGCGAACCTGCAGAGCGACAACGCCAACTGCGGCCGCTGCGGCTTCGCGTGCACGGGCGCGGCCCGCTGCAACTTCGCCTACTGCAACCGCTTCCCCAGCGACGGCACCGAGGGGCCCTTCGCGCCCACGACGAGCACCACGCTGCCGCCGGGGCTCCACAACTTCACGACGATCAACATCCCCGCGGGCGTGACCGTGCGCTCGAACGGCAACGGCCCGCTCGACCTGCGCGCCACGGGCGCCATCACCGTCAACGGCATCATCGACGTGTCGGGCGGCAACGGCGGCCCCATCACCGCGTGCACCAGCATCGGCTCGGGCGGCGGAACCACCGGCGCCAACACCCTCGGCGCGGGCAACATGACCTGCGCGGGAGGGGTTCCCACGTGCGGAGGCCCCGGCGGCGGCGGGGGCACCGGGTCGGCGGGGCTGCCCGGCGCGCTTCCCACGGGCGGCGGCGGCGGCAACCACGGCGGCGGCGGCGGCGGCGGCTACGTGGCGGTCG
>JBDHVF010000686.1:0-4846 GCA_039809605.1 Polyangiales bacterium
CCTTCAGCGCAACGTCGCGCAGGCGCTCACGGCGCTCGGCGACGCCGCCCGCGTGCTGCGCGTCGCGGGCGCGCGCGTCGAGGAGCTCGCCGCGCTCACCGCGCTCAGCGCGCTGCTCGCGGCCGAGGGCCAGGACGCCGCGCCGGTCGAGACGCGGGCGCACGAGCTGCGGGCGGAGCTCGGGCGCGAGGGCGTCGAGCTCTCGGCGGCGCTCGTCGGCGCGCACGGGTGACGAGGCCCTGCTCGCGGCACGCCGTCTGCTTCGCGCGGCTTCACCGCGCGCCCCGCGCGCAGAAGGGCAACGCACCGTCCCATGAAGCGATCGATCGTCACCGGCGCCCTCGCGCTGCTCCTCGCGGCCCCCTCCGCCGCGGCGCAGACGGCGTCCGCGGAGCAGGCCGCGCAGTACGTCCCTCCGCCGCCCCCGCCGCCGGGCCAGGAGGAGCATCGGCTCATCGAGCAGGCGAGTGACCTGATCGCACGAGGGCGTGCCGACGACGCACGGCGGCTCCTCGACCGGTGGCTCGCGCTCACGCCGGCGCCTGCGTACTCCACCCTGCCGGTGCTCCAGCGCCTCGCCGCGCGCATGAGCCTCCAGGCGCCGCTTGCGATGGCGCCCGCCGAGGCCGCGCCCCGCGCGCCGCGCACCGAGCGCGGGTCGCTCGAGCTCTTCGAGCTCTACAGCACGTCGTTCCTCTACGGCGTCGGCACCGGCGTGTACCTCGACACGCTGTTCAAGCTCGACGACCCGCGCACCGCCGTGTGGATCCCGCTCGCGCTCGGCGGCGGAGGCATCGTCGCCGCGTACCTCATCGACCACGGCGACCCGGTGCGCAGGGGGCGCGCGTCGTCGGCCGACACCGGGATGCTCCTCGGCTTCGGCCTCGGGTTCTCGCTCGCGTATCAGGTCGACCAGATGATGCGCGACAACGCGCGCGACGACTGCGCGGCGCGGCCGTACCCCTGCTACACCTCCTCCCGTGGGCTCGAGGGGCGCGAGGTGGCGACCTTCGCGTGGCTCGGCGCGACGGTGGGCCTGGGCGCGGGCGTCGGCCTCGCGGCGCTCACCGACGCCACGCCGGGCGAGTCGTCGTTCGTGTTCGCGGGCGGCGTGTGGGGCGGCGCGCTCGGCGTGCTCACCAACGCGGCGGGCGAGGCCAATCGCAGCTACGGCCTCGCGTGGCTCGTGGGTGAGCTCGCGGGCGTCGGGGCGTCGATGGTGGGCGCGCACTTCCTCCACCCCGCCGAGTCGCAGGTGCGCTGGATGAACCTCGGCGTGCTCGCGGGCGGCCTCCTCGGGCTCGGCGTGGGCGTGCTGCCCTCGCGCTTCGAGTCGGCGCCCACGGTGCTCATCCCCACCGAGATCGGCATGGTCGCGGGCGGCGTCGCGGGCTTTCTGCTCGGCGCGCCCTCACGCGGCCCGAGCTCGCCGCGGAGCGCGCGGGTCGACCGACTGCGCGCCGACCCCTCCATCGCGCCCGTGCAGGGCGGCGCGACGGTGAGCCTCAACTTCCCGAACCTGCTTTGAGCCGCATCAACGTCGATGCGCGCCCTCAGCGCGACGCGCGCACGACCCACATCGCCGCGCCGAGCGTGACCCCGCGCTCGGTCTGGTGCGGCGCGAGCGCTACACGCAGCGCCGCGCGCACCTCGTCGAGCCGCGCCGGGCCCTGCTCCCGCAGGAGCGCCGCCGTGGGGCCGATCTGGAGCACGAGGTCGACGGTGGCGTCGAGGTCTCCGCCGCCGCCGAGCACGAGCGGGTGGTCGAGCCGCTCGATCTCGACCGACGTGAAGCCCGCGCGCGTGAGGAGCGCCTCGATGCGCCCGCGGTCGGCGAGCGAGAAGGGCCCCGGCGCGCCGGGCTGCGGGGGGGCGGGCGCTTCGAAGAAGGGCAGGGCGGCCTGCATCGGCACGCTCACCCAGGTGTTCTCCATCGGGCTCCGCCAGCACACGAAGACGAACGACCCGCGCGGCGCGAGGGCGCGGCGCACGTTCGCGAAGGCCGCGGCGGGGTCGTTGAAGAACATCACGCCGAAGCGCGAGAAGGCCGCGTCGAAGGCGCCCGCGTCCGCGTCCCAGGTCTGCGCGTCGGCCTCGACGAAGCGCACCACGTCGAGGTCCGCGAGGCGCGCTCGCTCCGCGGCGCGCGCCAGGAGCGTCGCGGAGATGTCGACGCCCGTGACGCGCCCGCCGGGCGCCACGCGCCGCGCGAGCTCGAGCGAGGTCGACCCGCAGCCGCAGCCCACGTCGAGCACGCGCGCGGCGCCCGTGAGCGAGAGGCGCTCCATCGCGGCGAGGCCCAGGGGGTCGAGCTGCGCGTCGAGGCGCTCTTGAAGGGCGACCCAGCGAGGCCCGTTGACCTCGTTCCAGAGGCGGATCATGTCGGCGTTGGGGGAGGGGTGCGTCATGGCGTGGGCGGGAGCATGCCACATTGCGCGGCCGCGGCGGGCGAGGGGTCGCGCCGGAGCGAGAACGCGAAGGTCGTCCCCTCGCGCTCCGAGGAGGTGACCGTGAGCTCTCCGCCGTGCGCGCGCACGATCTCGTGCGAGATGTAGAGGCCGAGCCCGAGGCTCCGCGCGCCGGTCTCCTGTCCGCGCGCGAAGGGCTCGAAGATCCGGGCGCGCACCTCTTCGGGGATCGCCGCGCCGCCGTTGTGCACCGAGACCCCGACGCGGTCGCCCCCCTCGACGCGCACCGAGACCGGGCTGCCCCCGCCGTGCTGGAGCGCATTGCCGATGAGGTTCGAGAGCACCTGGGCGACGCGGTCGGGGTCGGCGACGACGCGCAGGTCGCCGCGCGCCGCGAGGTCGAGCGCGCGATCGGGGAACGCGAGGCGTTGCTCGTCGACGATGGCGCGGGCGAGCGCGCCGAGGTCGATCGGTCGCAGGTCGACCGTGAGCGCCTGGCCCTGACGCAGCCGCGCGAAGTCGAGGAGCTGCTCGATCATGCGGCTCATGCGCTCGGCCGACGCGCCGATGCGCTGCACCAGCCGCGCGGCGTCGTCGGCGAGCCCGCGCCGGCCGAGCAGCGTGGCGGCCATCTTGATCGCGCCGAGCGGGTTGCGCAGGTCGTGGCTGACGATCGCGACCACGCGCTCGCGCAGCTCCGCGGCGCGCTCGGCGCGCTCGCGCTCGGACTCGGCGCTCAGCCGCAGGGCGCGCTGCGTGCGCGCGGCGGAGGCGAGCCGACGGACGCCCCAGAAGAGCAGCAGCGAGACGAGCAGGCCCGCGGCGCCCGTCGCGGGGGCGAGCGCGCGCGCCGCGGGAGACGAGACCGCCGAGGTGTGAAAGAGGAGCGTCCAGGTCTGGCCCGCGAAGGTCATCGCGCGCCGCTCGACGTGGCGCGCGCCGCGCCGCGAGCCCGAGCGGTGGAGCAGGTGCGCCTCGTCGAGGGTCGCGCCGTCGTAGACCTCGAGCGCGAGGTCGCCGGGCAGCCCCGCGCGGATGCTCCGGATGAGGTCGTCGGCGCGAAACGGCGCGTAGGCGAAGCCGCGCAGGCGGCGCCACCGCTCGTCGCGCGTCGCGGGCACCCCGACGGCGTCGTAGACGCCCACGTAGAGCAGAAAGCCGGCCTGTCGCTCGCGGTCGATCTCCTGCACCAGCGTGAGCTTCTCGGTCGCGCGGGGGAGGCCCGTGTCGATCGTGCGCTCCATCGCCGCGCGGCGCCTCGGCTCCGACGCCATGTCGAACCCGATCGCGGCGCGGTTGCGGCGGTCGAGCGGCTCGAGCATCACGATCGACGTGGCGAACGAGTCCGAGGGCGGAGGCCACACGCGAAAGTCCGGGTGCGCCGCGCGCCACGAGCCTTCGAACTCCGCGAGGTGCCCGCGCTGCAGGTACGCGGCGAAGCCCACGCCCTGGCCGCCCGGGTAGATCTCCTCGAGCTGCAGGCGCGCGACGTACGCGCGAAAGTCCGCCGGCGCGATGGGCCCCGACTGAAAGCGCGCCGCGACGCCGCGCAGCAGCGCGATGTAGAGCAGCATGCGCTGCTCGATGCGGAGCTGCTCCGAGGTGGCGCGCTCGCCGAGCCGCGTGGCCGCCTCGGTCTCGATCGTGCGAGCGACCGCCCACGTCGCGAGCGCGTTGACGACCAGCGCCCACACGAGCACCGCCAGGGGGAGCCAGTCCGGGCGCCGCGCTCGCCCGGGCGTGTCGGCGCGAAGTGAGGGGGCGTCGGGGCTTTCGGGGTGGGCGGGCACGCGAGTGGGTTCGTAATGAACCCTCGCGCGCATGGCAACGGCCCTCGGGGCTCAGCCCCCGTCGCCGGCAGGCTCGCTCGGGCCGAGCGCGCTCGCGAGGGTCGCGTCGAGGTCCATGCTCGGCGTCGCCGCGAGGAAGCGCGCGCGGTGCTCGTCGGCGAGGAGCTCGCCCGCGGGCCGCGCGTGGATGGTCGTCGCGACGATCATCGACGATCGCTCGACCTTCTCGATGGGGTTGACGTTGTCGCGGATCACCGTGTCGATGAGCGTCTTGTCGAAGCAGTGCGTCGCCGCGATCACCACGTGCAGGCTCGCCTCTTCGATCGTGAGCGCGCCCGAGCGCGAGAGCGCGTCGAGCAGGTCGAAGGCGCGGGCGCGCTCGGCCCGCTGCTCCTCGTCGAGCAGGCTCGACACGGTGGCGCCCCCGAGCAGGCCCTTCTGTGAGGTGCGCGTCCAGACCTCGCCGGGCTCGATGATCGTCGGGCGGAGGGCGCCGTCCTCGTCGATCTCTTCGAACCTCCGGTCGAGCGCCTCGGGGACGCGCGTGTAGTCGACCTCGTCGCCCGCCTCGGGCGCGCCCGATCGAGGCGCGGCCGAGCCCGCGTGCGGCTCCGCGCGGCGCTCGGGCCGCGTCGTCGCGTCGGCGGC
>JBDHVF010000687.1:0-4837 GCA_039809605.1 Polyangiales bacterium
CGGTGCGTCGCCGCCTGCGGGCTGCGGGGACGTCTGCGCGAGCGCGGCGGCGGGCGCCGACAGCGCGAGCGCGAGCAGGGATGCCAGGGAACGACGCATGGACCTCCGACCCCGGCGCGGAGAGCGTTGCGACGGGCGCGGCGCTGGCTATCACGCGCAGACAGCGTGCGTCAACGCGCGCTTCGAGCGCGCGCGCGGGCCGCCAGCACAATGCTTGACCGTGCGAACGGCGCGGCGATAGGGTCGCGCCCGCAACGCCGTGACGTACGTACGCATCGTTCCACTGGGAGGGCTCGGCGAGATCGGCATGAACTGCCTCGCGCTGGAGTCGCCCGACGGCGTGCTGGTGGTCGACTGCGGGGTGACGTTCCCGCACGACGACCACGGCGTCGACGTGATCCACCCCCTCTTCGACTACCTCGAAGACCGCGAGGGAGACCTCCTCGGCGTGGTGATCACCCACGGCCACGAGGACCACATCGGCGCGCTGCCGTACCTCCTGCGGCGCATCCCCATCCCCGTGTGGGGCCCGCACTACGCCCTCTCGCTCATCCGCGAGCGCCTCAAGGAGTTCCCCGAGGTGCCCGACGTCGACCTCACGCCCACCTCGCCCCGCAGGCGCTTCAAGGTGGGCCGCTACGAGGTCGAGCCCCTGCGCGTCACGCACTCGATCCCCGACTCGACCGCGCTCGCCATCGACACGCCCGCGGGCACCATCGTGCACACGGGAGACTTCAAGCTCGAAGACGACCCGCTCGACAACGAGCCCTACGACGCCGAGCGCTTCGAAGCCCTCGGAGACAGGGGCGTGTCGCTGCTCCTCTCCGACAGCACCAACGTCGACGTGCCGGGCACCGCGGGCGGCGAGCGCGCCGTGGGGGCCGCCCTCCACGCCCTCGTCGGGCGGCTGCGCCACCGGGTCATCGTCGGGATGTTCCCCTCGAACGTCTACCGCTTGAAGAGCCTCGTCGAGGTGGCGGCGGCCACGGGGCGCAAGCTCTGCCTCCTCGGGCGCAGCGCGCAGACGCACGTGCGCGCGGCCTCCGAGGCCGGGCGGCTCAGCGTGCGCAGCGACCTCATCGTGTCGGCCGACCGCGCGCGCGAGGTGCCTCGGCACCAGCTCCTGGTGGTGGCCTCGGGCACGCAGGCCGAGTCGCAGAGCGCCCTCTCGCGCCTCGCGGCGGGCGACCACCCGCGGCTCTCGCTCGAAGCGGGCGACGCGGTGCTCTTCTCGTCGAGAACCATCCCCGGCAACGAGCGCGCGGTCTGGTCGCTCGTGTGCGACCTCGAGCGCCGCGGCGCCGTCGTGCACTTCGCGCAGACCGACCCCGACCTGCACGTCTCGGGTCACGCCTGCCGCGAGGAGCAGCTCAAGATGCTCACCTGGGTGCGCCCGAAGGCGTTCATCCCGGTGCACGGCACCTACCACCACCTCATGCGCCACGCGGCGCTGGCGAAGTCCGTGGGCGTGCGCGACGTGACGCTCATCGAGAACGGGCAGACGTCGATCCTCGACGCGCAGGGGCTCAGCGAGGGCGCGTCGGTGCGCGTGGGCCGCGTGTGCGTGGTCGACGGCAACGAGATCAGCGACGACGTGCTGCGCGAGCGCACGGTGATGGGCGAGGTGGGCGCGGTGTTCGTCACGGTGCCCGTCACGCGCCACGGGGCGCTCGCCGGGCCGGTGACGGTGGCCTCTCGGGGAATCGTCACCGACGCGTCGCCCGGCGCGGCCGAAGAGGAGGCCCGCGCGGCGATCGAGGGCGCCGTGCGCGAGCTGCGCGCCACCGGCGGCGCGAGCGCGGTCGACGCGATCCGAGACGCGGTCCGGCGCGCGGCGCGCAAGGTCTACGCGCGCGCGCAGCCGAAGCCGATGGTGGTGGTGACGCTGCGCGAGGGGTAGGGCGCTCAGCTCAGGAGCAGGCGCTCGAAGCGGAACTCGCCGCCCGGCACCCGCGTGACCTTGATCGTGTCGCCGGGCATGAACTCGCCGCCCAGGATGCGCTGCGCGAGCGGGTTCTCGAGGTGCTGCTGGATGGCCCGCTTGAGCGGGCGCGCGCCGTAGACGGGGTCCCAGCCCACCTCGCCGAGGTAGTCCTTGGCGGCGTCGTCGAGGGCGAGCTTGAGGTCGCGGCGCTCGAGGCGCCTCTCGAAGCCCCGGAGCTGGATGTCGACGATCGCGCGGATGTCCTCCTTCGAGAGCCGGTGGAAGATGATCGTCTCGTCGAGGCGGTTGAGGAACTCGGGGCGGAAGTGCCTGCGGAGCTCCTCCATCACCGCGCGGCGCATCTGGGCCTCGCCCTCGGCGTCGAGGATGTACTGGCTCCCCACGTTGCTCGTCATGATGAGCACGGTGTTCCTGAAGTCGACCGTGCGGCCCTGGCCGTCGGTGAGGCGCCCGTCGTCGAGCACCTGGAGCAGCACGTTCCACACGTCGGGGTGGGCCTTCTCGACCTCGTCGAAGAGGATCACCGAGTACGGCCTGCGGCGCACCGGCTCGGTGAGCTGGCCGCCCTCGTCGTAGCCCACGTAGCCGGGCGGCGCGCCGATGAGCCGCGCGACGGTGTGCTTCTCCATGTACTCGCTCATGTCGATGCGGATCATCGCCCGCTCGTCGTCGAACAGGAACTCCGCCAGCGCCTTGGCGAGCTCGGTCTTGCCCACGCCCGTCGGGCCCAGGAAGAGGAAGCTCCCGATGGGCCGCCGCTCGTCGCCGAGGCCCGCCCGCGCGCGGCGCACCGCGTTGGCGACGGCGCGCACGGCCTCCTCCTGACCCACCACACGCTTCGCGAGCTGCTCCTCCATCTTGAGGAGCTTCGACTGCTCGCTCTCGAGCATCTTGCTCACGGGCACGCCGGTCCACTTGGCGACGATCTCCGCGATGCCCTCGGCGGTGACCTCCTCCTTGAGGTAGCCGCCGCCGTCCTTCTGGGCCTTCGTGATCGACTCCTGCGCGTTCTCGATGTCGCGCTCGAGCTTCGGGATCTCGTCGTACTTGAGCTGCCCGGCGCGCTCGAACTTCCCCTCGCGGGTGGCGCGCTCGAGGTCCATCCTGGCCTGCTCGAGCCGCTCCTTCACGGTGCGCACGCTGGCGATGAGCTCCTTCTCGCGCAGCCACTTGGCCTTCATGGCCTCGAGGGCGCTCTTCTGGTCGGCGATCTCGCGCGTCACGTCTTCGAGCCGGGCCTTCGAGGCCTTGTCGTTCTCGCGCGAGAGGGCCTGGCGCTCGATCTCGAGCTGCGTGAGCCTGCGCTGCTGCTGGTCGATCTCCAGCGGCATCGAGCCGATCTCCATCTTGAGCTTCGAGGCCGCTTCATCCACCAGGTCGATGGCCTTGTCGGGCAGAAAGCGGTCGGTGATGTAGCGGTTCGAGAGCGTCGCCGCGGCCACCAGGGCGCCGTCCTGAATGCGGATGCCGTGGTGCACCTCGTAGCGCTCCTTGAGCCCGCGCAGGATCGCGAGGGTGTCCTCGACCGTGGGCTGGCCCACGTACACCTGCTGAAAGCGCCGCTCGAGGGCCTTGTCCTTCTCGACGTGCTTCCGGTACTCGTCGAGCGTCGTGGCGCCGATGCAGTGCAGCTCGCCGCGCGCCAGGGCGGGCTTGAGCATGTTCGAAGCGTCCATCGCGCCCTCGGCCGCGCCGGCGCCCACCAGCGTGTGGAGCTCGTCGATGAACAGGATGATGTTCCCGCTCGACTCGACCTCCTTGAGCACGGCCTTGAGGCGCTCCTCGAATTCGCCGCGGAACTTCGCGCCCGCCACCAGCGACGCCAGGTCGAGCGCCACGATGCGCTTGTCCTTGAGCGTCTCGGGCACGTCGCCCCGCACGATGCGCTGCGCGATGCCCTCGACGATGGCCGTCTTGCCCACGCCGGGCTCGCCGATGAGCACGGGGTTGTTCTTCGTGCGGCGAGAGAGCACCTGCATCACGCGGCGGATCTCCTCGTCGCGACCGATCACCGGGTCGAGCTTCCCGAGCCTGGCGAGCTGCGTGTAGTCCTTGCAGTACTTCTCGAGCGCCTGAAAGGTGCCCTCGGGGTCGGCCGTCGTGACGCGCTGGTTGCCGCGCACCTCGCGCAGCGCGGCCATGAACCGCTGCTCGTCGAGGTTGAAGCGCTTGAGCACGCCCGCGACGTCGCGGTCGTGCTTGAGCATCGCGAGCAGGACGTGCTCGGCCGACGTGTACTCGTCCTTGAGCCCCTTCGCCTCGTCCTCGGCCTTCTGGAGCACGACGCCGAGGCGCCGCGAGAGCGAGGGCTCGGCCCCGCCCGAGACCCTCGGGAGCTTGTCGACCGCGCGCTCGAACTCGGCCACCGCCGCGCGGGGGTCGCTCCCGGCCTTCTGGATGAGCGCCGGCACCACGCCGTTCTCCTGCTGGAGCAGGGCGAGCATCACGTGCTCGGGCGTGAGCTCGGGGTTGCCGCGGCGCGACGCTTCAGACTGCGCCGCCGCGAGGGCCTCACGGGACTTCGTGGTGAATCGTTCGATGCGCATGGCGGTTCCTCGCTCCTCGCGTGCGGAGAGTGATGGCGATGGACGGGCACCTCCCGATCGCGCCGCCACGTCCCTCGGTGGCGGTCTCGCGTTCTCTTCGGGAGTGACCGCACCGTAAGCACCGCCCATACCGCCGTCAATCGGGGCACCTGCCGCGCGCTCCGCCGCTGGACAGGCCCTCACTCTCCTCGTAACTTTGCGAACCCTCCGCACCGCACCTGCACTGCGCTCGCAGCAGAGAACTCCCCGACCTGCCGCTCCTGTCACTCCCCGCGCGACCCGTCGCGAACGCGGCCCCGCGCGCACCCATCACCCACACCCCACAACACGGCACCGTCATGTCGAT
>JBDHVF010000688.1:0-4830 GCA_039809605.1 Polyangiales bacterium
CAAGCTGCGGCCGCCGTATCGGTTCTTTCAGTACTGCCACTGCACCCGGTGCCGAAAGCGCTCGGGCTCGATCCACGCGGCCAACATCGCCGCGCCCGCGGAGCAGCTCACGTGGCTGCGCGGCGAGGAGCGCGTGCGGCGCTTCGAACTCCCGTCCGCGCGGTCGTGGAGCAACGCGTTCTGCGAGGCGTGCGGCTCGCCCATGCCCTGGGTCACGCGCAACGGGAGGTTCGCCGTCGTACCCGCGGGCGCGCTCGACGACGACCCCATCGAGCGGCCCGCGCGCAACGTGTGGATGGGCTCGCGCGCGAGCTGGGAGGTCGAGGCGTCGTCGCTGCCGGATTTCGACGAGGAGGCCGCGCGCTGACGGGCGGCGCGGGCGGACGCGTGAATGAACCGGAGGGCTCCTCCGACAGAGACGGGCTACGAGCGCCCGATCGGGGTGCAGGGAGTCCGACCATGCAGAGCTTCGCGCGGTTCGTCTTCGTGGCGGCCTTCGTAGCCGCTGGAGCGCTGGCGGGTTGCGTCAGCGACGCCGACACGGCGGACGCGGGCACGTGTCCGGGCGACCTCTTCGTCTGCGACGGGCGCTGCGTCGACACGCGGACCGACGGCGCCCACTGCGGACGCTGCGACCGCCCCTGCGGCGCTGGTGAGCGCTGCGTCGGCGGTCGTTGTGATGGGTGCCCTGGCGGCCTCGTCGACTGCGACCACGACCCTGCGAACGGCTGCGAGGCCGACCTCTGGAGCGACTCGCGGAACTGCGGCGCGTGCGGCGCGTCGTGCTCCGTCGGCGGCTGCACGCGTGGCGCCTGCTTGCAAGACGCGTGTTTCGGTGGGCAGACGCGGTGCGGCGTGTCGTGCGTCGACACGTCGAGCTCCGCGTACGACTGCGGCGCGTGCGACCACGCGTGCGATCGGGGTGAGAGCTGTGAGCGCGGGGTGTGCACCTGCGCGGGAGGGCGCTCGAGGTGTGGCAGCGCGTGCGTAGACACGCGAGAGAACGACGCCCATTGCGGCGCGTGCGGCCGCGCGTGCGGTCCGAACACCCGCTGCGACGGAGGCGCGTGCGTGCCGGGGTGCAGGGGCGGCGCGCTGCTGTGCGCGGGCGTCTGCGTCGACCCGCGCTCGGACGTGAACCACTGCGGCGAGTGTGGCCGTCGTTGCGGCGCGGGCCAGCGCTGCGAGGACGGCAGATGCCACCTCACGACGTGCCCGGCGGGCACCGACGACTGCGACGGCAACCCCTCGAACGCCTGCGAGACCTCCCTCGCCACCGACGCGGTCAACTGCGGTGGCTGCGGGCGCCTGTGCCCGTTGGGCGCGCGCTGCGAGGGCGGCGCCTGCGCGTGTCCCGAGGGGCAGTCGGTGTGCGGCGCGGCTCCGGGCTTCTGCACGTCGGTGCGAGACAACCCGTACAACTGCGGCGACTGTGGCCGTCGGTGCATCGGCGAGATGACGTGCGTCGGCTCGGCGTGCGTGTGCCCGCATGGCGAGTCCGCCTGCGCCGACGGGCGTTGCTTCGACCTCCAGTCTGACGTGGGCAGTTGCGGCCGCTGCTTTCGCGCGTGCGCGCCGACCGAGGTCTGCGTCGCCGGCGAGTGCGGCTGCCCCGCGGGGACCACGCAGTGCGCGTGGGATACGTCGACCCGCTGCGTCGACGTGCGGACCGACGGGTGGAACTGCGGCGCGTGCGGCGTGACGTGCCGCACCGATCAGGTCTGCGCCGGGGGCCGCTGCGGCTGCCCCGAGGGCATGGCCGAGTGCGGCGGTCGGTGCGTCGACGTGACGTACGCGTCGACGCGCTGCGGGGCGTGCGACGTCGCGTGCTCGCGCGACCGCACGTGCGCCGAGGGGCGCTGCGTCTGTCCCACGGGCACGGTCGAGTGCGCAGGCGCGTGCGTCTCGACGGCGACGAGCGCCGCCCACTGCGGGCGGTGCGGCCACGCGTGCAGCGCGCCCGCGGGCTACGCCGCGGCGTGCCGCGAGGGCGAGTGCGCCGTCGCGTGCCCGAGCGGGCGCGGCGACTGCGACGGCGTCGCCTCCAACGGGTGCGAGACCGACCTCACGATCAGCGCGACGAGCTGCGGACGTTGCGGTCGCGCGTGCGCGGCGGGCGGGGCCTGTTCGGGAGGCATGTGTCCTGGCGACCGCTGGGCCTTCGCGCTCGGCGGCGGCAGCAGCGACGAGGTCACCGACATCGCGGTGCTCCCCGACGGCGGCCTCTACGCGGTCGGCACCGTCTCCGCGCCGGGCGCGTCCTTCGGCGCCGCGAGGCTCGCGACGAGCAACCCCGTGCAGGGCTTCGTCGTCGCGGTCACGCGAGCGGGCGACGTGCGCTGGGTGCAGCCGGTCGGGGGTTCGTGGGTTGACGAGATCCTCGGGGTCGCGGTCGACGCGTCGGGGAACGTGTTCGTGGTGGGGTCGGTGCGACTGTCGGATCGGATCGATGACCCGGCGGCCGCGTTCCTCGCGAGCTTCTCCTCGGCCGGTGTGCCCCGTTGGACGCGGCGGTTCTCCTCCGCCACGTCGAGTCGAGCGGAGGCGGTGGCCGTCGACCGCGCCGGCAACCTGCACGTCTCGATCGAGGCCAACGGGCCGGTCGACCTCGGCGCGGGGCCGGTTGGCTCCGCGCTCGACCTGCTGCTGGCATCGTTCACGGGAGACGGCGCGTTCCGCCACGTGATCCGATTCACGGGAGATGAGCGGGGCGACGTGCTCCCTGGCGAGGTGGCGTTCGGACCGTCGGGCGACGGCGTGGTGGTCGGCAGCTTCCGGGGGACGGTGCGGGTCGGCGCGCTCTCGCAGACCGCGGTGGGCGAGACCGATGGCTTCGTCGCGGGGATCACGTCGGGCGGTGCCGTGCGCTGGCTCCGCGCGGTGACCGGGAGCAGCTATGACGACGTGTCGACCGTCGCGATCGACGGCTCAGGCGACGCGCTCATCGGAGGCACCTCCAGCGGCGGCGTGGTGACGTACGGTGCGGCGACGTTCGCGCGCTCGCTCGCCAACGAAGGCGTATTCGTCGCTCGCATCGCGACCGACGGGGCGCTCCGGTGGTCGCGGCGCTACGCCGCTCGCTACGGGCACGCGCTCCGGCATGGCGTCGCGTTCGGGAGCGCGGGCGAGGCGCTGCTCGCCAGCTCGTTCCGCGACGAAGCGGACTTCGGCGCCGGGCCGATCATGGCGAGGAACGGCGCGTTCGTGGTGCGCCACGGCGCCGCGGGCGACCAGCGGGCGGTGCGGCTCGTCGATCTGCCCGAGGAGCTCTACTCGCTGGTGGCCGGTCCGCAGGAGGATGCGCTGTTCTTCGGAGGCACGTTCGGGCGCGACACGCCGGTCGCCTCGTCGGGCGTGATCGAGGGGATGGCGTATACGGGCTTCGGCAACAGCGACGGGATCGTGATGCGACTCGCGCCCTGATCGCGCGGGTGCTGCGGTCGGCCGGCGCGGTCGCCGGTCGCGAGAGGTCAGGCGGGCGTCGGGTCCGCGGGGCGAGCGGGCGCGGGCTTGCGCTTCGCGGGCGTCGGCTGCGGTGCGAGCGCCGTGCGCAGCGAGACGAACGAGAGCGACGGCACCCTCGGGTCGACCTCGTGCGCAGCGCGGAACATCTCGACGGCCGTCTGGAGGAACCACACGCACGCGCCGCCCCACCACGCGAGCTCGCCCTTCTTCGTGCCGAGCGTCGAAGCGACGCCGTCGGTGCGCTTCGCGGTCGCGCGAAGGCTCTCGGCGTAGGCCGTCATCGCTTCGAAGACCGGCGCGCGAACGATGGCCCTGCCGCCCTTCGCCGCGGCCTGCTTCGCGAGCTCGCGCCCTTCGGTCACGAGCGTGTCGATCGAGGCGGCCATCGCGCCGAGCGTCGGGGCGCCGCCGCAGGCGGCGTTGATGCGCTTCTTCCAGGTCGAGTCGCCGCCCGCCATGGCGACGATCTTCTTCTGGTAGAGCTTGCGGCGCGAGCGGGCGGCCGCGAGGGCCTTGTCGCTCTCGTCTTCGCTGGCCCTCTGCGTGGCGGCGCGGCGCGCCTTGCGGCGCTCGACGCGGCCGTCGAGCGTGTCGACGGTCGCGAGGCAGGTCGCCGCCGCGGCCATGAACTCGTCGTTCACGGGCTCCACCAGCGCGCGCTGCTCGTCGCTCGCCGTCGCGAGGAAGTCGCTCGCCTCGCCGAAGAGCCGCGTGCCGTCGTGCACGATGCGCGAGGCGGCGATGCCCGCCGCGAGCTCGATGGTCTCGGGCTCGCTCATGCCGAGGAGGTAGGCGACGACGATCGTGCGGTCGCAGCGACCGAACCGCGCGACGAGCGAGGCGGGCGAGTGCAGCGCCGTCGGCGCGATCGACGTCGACGTCGCGCCCTCGGCAGAAGAAGAGACGGTGCGTGGAGTGTCACCCATGGAAGTACCCCCGTGCGAGTGGTGGAAGCCGATGAGCGCGGCGCGCTCACGAACTCCCTACGACGGTGCGCGGCGGCGGCTTGAGGGCGCGGGAGCGGTTCTCGAACTTTTTCTTCGCGCGGGCGGCGAGGGACTCCGCGGCGTCATCACGGCACACCTGCCGCGGGAGCTGGTCATGCGGAGCCGGGTCTACAAGCAGGGGCCCGAAGCCGGCGTCGAGAAGGGCCGCGTCGAGGTGCTCCGGCGCTGGCTCGCCCGCGCCATCACCGAAGAGCGCGTCGCCGACGTGTTCGCCGTAGAGCGCTGATCGACGCGCGCGTCAGACTCAGGTTTGGCCGTTGACGAGTCTCGCTGCGTGTGAGCGCGGCGCGCGAGTTCGCACGGCCCCCTCACCGCGCTACCGCGCGCCCTCACCCCCGCGGAGCGGGGGCAAGGGCTC
>JBDHVF010000689.1:0-4824 GCA_039809605.1 Polyangiales bacterium
GAGCTCGCCGCGCGCGTTGGCGCCCCAGCACCGCAGCGCCCCGTCGGTCGCGCGCGCGCAGGTGTGCGAGAAGCCCGCGAACACCCGCGTCGCCGTGACGCCGGGCACGCGCGCGGGCCTCGCCGTCGCCACCGCCTGCTGGCCGTCGCCCACCTGGCCCGAGTCGTTCGAGCCCCAGCACCACACGGCGCCGCCGACCTCGACGCCGCACGTGTGCTCGAAGGTCGCCGAGAGCCACGCGAAGCGCCGCTCGCAGCGCCCCGAGATGCACGAGACGCCCTCCGCGCACGCGCGCCCGCACGCGCCGCAGTGCGACGCGTCGCTCGCGGGCGAGACGCATCGGCCGTCGCACCACGCGCGCCCCGCGGCCGCCTCGCACGCGCGCCGGGGCGCGTCGGGGTCGACCGTGGGCAGCGACGAGCACGAAAGGGTCACGGAGAGCAGCGCGACGGCCGCGCGAAGAACCTTGGAGGCCACGGGTCACGCCTGCGCGAACGAGCGCTCGCCGTCAAGCGGGCGCGGCCACGGGTCGTGTCCTACTCTGCCGCGAGGTGTCCTGATCTGGGCTGAACCGCAGAGGCGCAGAGGGCGCAGAGAGAGGAGTCCCGGGTCTTGCCAAGCCCTTTCCATTCCAGCCTCTGCGCTCTCTGCGCCTCTGCGGTTCGTCTACCTGGGGCGCTGCCAGACCCAGGTCCGCGGTGTCCTACTTAGGACAGCACCCGGCCACGGAGGCCCGAGCGTGCTACTCACTCCGCCCCTCCCATGGCCGACGACGCCCCCGAACGAGCCCCCTCGACGATCCGTTTTCCGCCCGAGCTCCCCATCTCGGCGCGCGTGGGCGACATCGCCGCGGCCATCGAGAAGCACCAGGTGGTGATCGTCGCGGGCGCCACGGGGTCGGGCAAGACCACGCAGCTCCCCAAGGTCGCCCTCTCGATGGGGCGCGGCGCGAAGCGGCTCATCGGCGTGACGCAGCCGCGGCGCATCGCGGCCACCAGCGTCGCCGCGCGCGTCGCGAAGGAGCTCGGCACCTCCCTCGGCGCCGACGTGGGCTACCAGATCCGCTTCGAAGACCGCACGTCGCCGGGCACGTCGATCAAGTTCATGACCGACGGCATCCTCCTCGCGGAGATCCACGGCGACCCGAACCTCCGGCGCTACGACACGCTCATCGTCGACGAGGCGCACGAGCGCAGCCTCACGATCGACTTCCTGCTCGGGTGGATCAAGCGGGTGCTCCCGCGGCGCCCCGACCTGAAGGTGATCGTGAGCTCGGCGACGCTCGAGACCGAACGCTTCTCCGAGTTCTTCGGCGGCGCGCCCGTGATCGAGGTCGAGGGCCGCACCTACCCCGTCGACGTGCTCTACGAGCCCCCCGCCGACGACGTCGACATGGCCGACGCGGTGGCGAACGCGGTCGCCGACGTGACCTCGCTCGACCCGCACGGCGACCTGCTGGTGTTCCTGCCGGGCGAGCGCGAGATCCGCGACGCCGAGAACGCCCTCGCGGCGAAGGGCCTGCGCAACACCGTGGTGCAGCCGCTCTACGCGCGGCTCTCGGCGGCCGAGCAGTCGAGGGTCTTCGCGTCGATCCCGCAGCGACGGGTGATCCTGGCGACCAACGTGGCCGAGACCTCGCTGACCATCCCCGGCATCGTGTACGTGATCGACACGGGCGTCGCGCGCCTCTCGCGCTACGACCCGCGGTCGGGCACGACGAGGTTGCAGGTCGAGGCCGTGTCGCGCGCCAGCGCCGACCAGCGCAAGGGCCGCTGCGGGCGCGTGCGCGACGGCATCTGCGTGCGGCTCTACGACGAGCAGAGCTTCGCCGCGCGCCCGGCCTTCACCGACCCCGAGATCAAGCGCACGGGCCTCGCCGGGGTGATCCTCCGCATGAAGTCCCTCGGCCTCGGCGACGTCGAGGCCTTCCCCTTCCTCGACCCACCGCAACCGCGCGCCATCACCGAGGGCTACCGCGTGCTCGAGGAGCTCGGCGCCATCGACGCGGCGCGCGAGCTCACGCCGCTCGGCCGCCAGCTCGCGCGCTTCCCCGTCGACCCGCGCATCGCGCGGATGATCCTCGCGGGCGCCGAGCGGGGGTGCCTCGGCGACGTGCTCGTGATCGCCGCGGCGCTCAACCTCCAGGACCCGCGCGAGCGCCCCCGCGACGCCCAGCAGCGCGCCGACGAGCTGCACCGGAGGTTCCGCCACGAGCGCTCGGACTTCGCGGGCCTCCTCGCGCTCTGGGACTTCGTGCGCGAGGCCGAGGCGAAGGGCACCTCGCACCTGCGCCGCACCTGCAAGGAGAACTTCCTCTCCTTCCTGCGCGTGCGCGAGTGGCGCGAGATCCACCGCCAGCTCGAGGACGTGGTGCGCGAGCTGGGGCTCCGCGCGAAGCCGCCCCCGAAGGCCGCCGCGAAGGGCGACGACGGCGCGCCCCTCGACACCGCGCTGCACGTGGCGCTGCTCGCGGGGCTGCCCTCGAAGGTGGGCCAGTGGCACGCGCAGCACCGCGTGTACCTCGGCGCGCGCGAGACGCGCTTCGCCCTCCACCCCTCGTCGGCGCTGGCGAAGAAGCCCCCGCAGTGGGTGATGGCCTTCGAGCTCGTCGAGACCTCGCAGCTCTTCGCGCGCATGGCCGCGAAGATCGAGCCCGAGTGGCTCCTCGACGCGGCGCCGCACCTCGTCAAGCGCAGCCACTCCGATCCCCACTGGTCCGAGCGGTCGGCGCGCGCGGTGGTGCGCGAGAGCGCCACGCTCTTCGGCATGCAGGTCTACAAAGACCGCGGCGTCGACTACGCGTCGATCTCGCCCGGCCAGGCCCGGCTGATCTTTCTCGACCACGCGCTGGTGCGCGGCGAGTACAAGACCCGCGGGGCGTTTCAGCAGAAGAACCGCGACGTGCTCGAGCGCGTGGCGCGCCTGCGCGACAAGGCCCGGCGCAGCAGCATGCTCGCCGACGACGAGGCGCTGCTCGACTTCTTCGACCAGCGCGTGCCGCTCGACGTGGTCGACGGCAAGACCTTCGAAGCGTGGCGCGAGAAGGCCGAGGCGAAGAACCCCGACGCGCTCGTGCTCTCGGTCGAAGACGTGCTCCGCGGAGACCCCGGCCTCGTGCCCGAGGACTACCCCGACACGCTCACCCTGCACGGCGTCGCGCTGCCGCTCGAGTACCGCTTCGACCCCGCGGCCGATGACGACGGCGTGACCGTCACCGCGCCGCTCGTGCTCCTCCCGCAGATCGAGCCGGGCGAGCTCGACTGGACCATCCCCGCGTGGCACCGCGAGAAGATCGCGGCCCTGCTCGCCCGCCTGCCGCGCGCGGTGAAGAAGGGCTTCGGGTCGATCCCCGAGCTCGCCGAGCTGCTCGCCTCGGAGCTCACGCCCTTCGCTGGCCCCATGCGCCCCGCGCTCTCTCGCGCGGTTCACGCGCTCACGGGCGTCGACGTGCCCGAAGAGAGCCTCGAGGCCCACGCGGTCGCCGCCCACCTGCGGCTCACGCTCAGGGTGGTCGACGAGCACGGCAAGGTCGTGGCGCAGGGGCGCGACGTCGACGACCTGCTCGAGCGCCACGGCGCGCGCGCCCGCTCGGTGTGGAAGGCCGCCGCGCCCGCCGCGAGCTGGGAGCGCAAGGGCCTCACCGCGTGGGACTTCGGCGAGCTGCCCGAGTACATCACCCGGCGCGTGTCGGGCGTCGAGGTGCGGAGCCACCCCTCCCTCGTCGACCGCGGCGCCTCGGTCGACCTCACGCTGCTCGAGTCGGCGCCCGCCGCCCTGGCCGCGAACCGCGCGGGCGTCCGGCGGCTCGTCTCCATCGCCGCGCGCAACGTGCTCAACGGCGCGGTGGCGCGCCTCCCCAACGCGCTCGCGAGGCTCGACGGGGCGCCCACGTCGCGCGCGGAGTCCGAGGCGTTTCGCGCGGCGGTGCTCGCGCGCATCGTCGACGACGCCTTCGGGCTCGGCGACGGGCTCCCGCGCACGCGCGAGGCGTTCGAGCGGGTCGTGCGCGAGGGCGCGCCCCGCGTCGACGTCACGTCACGGCGCTACGCCGACGTCGTCAAGGCCGCGTCGGCCGAGCTCGACAAGACCCTCCACGCGCTGCGGAGCGCGTCGCGGCACCCGAGCGGCGCCGCGACCATGAGGGAGCTGCGCGCGTGGCTCGAAGCCATGTTCCCACCGGCGGTGATGGAGACGGTCTCGCTCGCGCGGCTCGCGCACTACCCGCGGTACCTGCGCGCCGCGCAGGTGCGCCTCGCGCGCGCCGTCGACGACCCGCAGAAGGACGCCCGCAAGCTCGCGCCCTTCGCGCCCGTGTGGGCTTCGTTCGTGGCGAAGGCCGAGGGCGCGCGCGACCGCGAGGCCGCGGGCGAGCTGCGCTGGCTCTTCGAAGAGCTGCGCGTCTCGATCTTCGCGCCCGAGCTCACCACGGCCGTGTCGGTCTCGCTCCCGAAGGTCGAGGCCGCCGTGGCGTCGCTGCGCTGACGCACGCACCCCGTCGCGCGGGGTTCAGACCTTCGCCGAGGTGCACAACCCGCCAGGACCCGCTACGTCGCAGCCATCGCCCTCTCGCCGGGGCGCTACACCGTCACGACGGGCGGGCGCGCGCGTCGTCGTGCGCGCGGCACGCCCGCGGCTCCTGCCGGTGCTACCTCTCAAGGCATGACGCCCAACACCCCCCTCCACGCCCCGCGCTTCGGCTCCACCTACTCGCCCTCGGCCGGCAAGGCGCGCACCGCGCTCGACGACGGCGCCCGGCGCATCGCCCGCCTCGCCGCGGCGGGCTCCAGCGTCGACGCGCTCGTGCTCCACGCGCTCGGCGTCGAG
>JBDHVF010000690.1:0-4822 GCA_039809605.1 Polyangiales bacterium
GGCGGCGCGCGGCGGCTCGTGCTCGACGACGGCGCGGTGGTGTCGGCGCCGAGGGTGATGCTGCACGCGTGGCGCGTGTGGCTGCCGGGCGGCGCGCGCGTGGTCGAGGCGCCGCTGCCCGACGACCTGTGGGCCGCGTGGGAGGCGTGCGGCGGCGCGCGCGACGCGCTCGCGAGGTGAGGAGGTCGGGGCGCCTCAGGGCGTGCGCGTGCGGGCCGACGAGTCGGTGCGGCGCGCCTCGAGGATGTCGCCCATCTCGCGCTCGGCCTGGCGCTGGCCCGCGTCGGCGATCACGTCGCCGCGCGTCATGTCCTGCACAGAGTACATGGGCAGGTCGAGGTCGAACACGTAGTCGGCGAGCGTGGCGCGGTCGCGGCCGGCCTGCGACATGAGGAAGTAGGTCGCGCGGAGCATGTCGTCGAAGCGGCGGAGCTGCGACTCGATGGCGCCGAGCGCGGGCGGCAGCGACGCGGGCGGCGCCGCGGCGCGGGGGATGGTGTTCGACGCGAGGATGAAGTGCGCGCCGGCCTCCCACACGACCGACGCGGGGACGTTGTTGATGATCCCGCCGTCGGCGAGTCGCCACGAGCCCCGGCGCCACGCGGCGAAGGGGCCGGGCAGGCACGACGACGAGCGCACGCCCTCGCCCACGGTGCCGCGCTGGAGCACGACCTGGCGGCCGGTGAAGAGGTCCATCGCGACGGGGAGGAAGGGCACCTCGGTCTCGGTCATCTGCACGCGCCCGACGAACGAGTCGACGAGGCGCTCGAGCGCCTCGGAGGTCGCCATCGCGGCCCAGGTGTGGAGCTGCACGCGGCGGCGCTGGCGCACGAGCTCCTCGAGGGCGTCGAGGCCGCCCGCGGCGAAGAGGCCGGCCACGAGCGCGCCGAACGACGAGCCCGCCACGTAGTCGACGGTCACCCCGTGGGCGCTCAGCGCGCGCAGCAGGCCCACGTGGGCGAAGCCGAGGGCGCCGCCGCCGCCGAGCGCGAGCCCCACCGAGCGCCCGTGCAGCACGCGCGCGAGGCGCTGGCACGCGCGGCCGATCGCGCGCGCCGGGTCGCGGAGCACCGAGGGGTCGCCGCCGCGCCAGAAGGCCAGCGCCCCCGCGGGGTCGTCGGGCACGCGCACCGCCGAGGGGCCGTGGTAGGGCAGCGACGCGAGGCCGGGCCGCACGCGCAGCGCCTCGACGCGAAACTGCGCGTTGCGCCCCGACTGCTCGGACGCGTCGCCGGGCGGGCGCACGAAGACCACGGCCTCGCAGCGCTCCATGGCGCGCACGTCGAGGTCGTCGCGCGACGCCGCCGCCACGACGACGTGGGCGTCGGGGTCGGCCGCGCGCAGCGCGTCGAGCAGGTCGTGCGTGCGGTCACGGTCCGCGGGCCAGAGCGCGCGAAAGCCCCACGACGGGGGCGCGTCGAGCGAGCGCACCGCGAGGCCGCCCACGACCTCGTCGCGCGCGCCCATGCCGAGGCGCGCGGCCGACCGCGGGCCCGCGAGGTCGACCAGCACCACGCGCTGCGCCGCGCCGGGGCCCGCGAGCTCCGCGGCGAGGCCGTAGCCCAGGGTCGTCGCGCCCACCGAGGCGCGCGTGCCGAAGACCGACACGAGCATCGCCCCGCCGCGGGCGCGGCGGGCGTCCTCGGCGCGCAGGTCCATCGCGGCGAGCTGCTGGTAGAGCCTGCGCTGGAGCGAGGGGCTCTGCGACACGAGGTCCATGAAGGCGCGCGCGGGCACCTTGAGGATCTCCGACGCCTCGAGCGCCTCGACGTCCGCGGTGCGGGGCGTCTCGAGCATCGCCGCGGCGTGGCCGACCATCGCGCCGGGGCCCTCGGTGGCGAGCAGCTCGCGCGCGGCGCCCTCGACCGCGGGCGCGTACACCGCGAGCCGGCCCTTCACCAGCAGCACCACGTCGAGGCCGCGGTCGCCCGCCGCCACGAGCCGCAGCCCCGCGGGCACGCGCTCGAGCGTCGACGCGTCGAGCAGCCGCTCGAGCCCCTCGTGCCCGAGGAGCCGCAGGATGGGGTTCTGCAAGAGCACGTCGGTGATCTCGCGCGAGCGCTCGCGCAGCCGCGCGAGGGCCTCGAGCTCGGGCCGCAGGCGCCCGACGCGCGCGACGAGCGCGGGGAAGTCGGCGCTCGCGAGGTGCAGCGCGCGCACCGGGCCGAGCGCGCGCACGGTGGCCGCCGCCGGGGCGGCGCTCAGCACCGATCGCTCGCCCACGAGCTGCCCCGCGCCGAGCGCGCGCATCGCCCGCGGGGGCGAGCCCCACTCGACCGCCACGCGCCCCTCGACGAGCAGGTCGATGCCTGCGCTCGCGGCGCCCTCGCGCACGATCTCCTCGCGGTCGACGTACGAGCGCCACGCGAGCGCGGCGAGGAGCTCGTCCTGCTCGGCGCCCGACAGGCGCGCGACGAAGGTCGTCTCGAGCACCCAGTCGAGGCTCGCCTCGAGCAACTCCGCGCGCGTGAGCTTCGGTCCCGCCATCGATGCGCCCTCTCCCGCGCGGCGCTACGCCACGCCCATGACCGCGAGCTCGCGCGTGCGGCCGCCCGTCGCGACCTCGCACACGTCGCCCGCGCGCAGCCCCACGAGCGCGCGCCCGAGCGGCGACGTGGGCGTCACCACCTGCACCCGCCCCCCGTCGAGCGCGCTCCCGCCGCCGTGCGGCGCCACGAAGAGCGCGCGGGCGTCGCCCTCCTCGTCGACGCTCACGAGCGCGCCGAGGCGCACGCGCTCGGCCTCGCCGAGCGCGCGCAGCGGCAGCGCCGCCACCTCGGCCACCGCGCGGCGCAGCTCCTCGACGCGCTTCGCCTGGCCGCGCGCGAGGTACGACTGCTCGAGGGCGCGCGTGTCCTTGCTGTTCTCGGGCTTCGCCTCGTCGTGCGTGGCCGCCTCGGTCGCCGCGCGGTGGGCCACCTCGAGCTGCTCGAGGTCCCGCTCCAGGCTCCGAAGGAGCTCGTCGCGCAACGCGCGCTTCGCCGGGTGGATCGTCGCGTCTGCCATGGTGAACGCGCGAAGGATATCCGAACTCGCGACGCGCGCACGGCGCGATCGTGGCGGCGCGGGCTCCCGGCCTCGCGGCCCGCGCTCCATATGCTCCGGCGCGAGAGGAGGCCCAGACTCCATGGAGCTCGTACGACGCTTCTTCGCGACCGACGCCTCGCGCTTCGCCGCGATCTCACGGATCGTGCTCGGGATCGTGATGTTCCCGCACGGCATGCAGAAGCTCCTGGGGCTGTTCGGCGGCCCGGGCTTCAACGGCACGATCCACATGTTCGACCGGTTCATGCACCTCCCCGTAGCCGTCGCGGTGCTGGTGATCCTGGGCGAGGGCCTCGGCTCGGTCGCGCTGATCCTGGGCCTCGCCACGCGCCTCGCCGCGCTGGGCATCACCTGCAACATGCTCGGCGCGATCCTGCTGGTGCACAAGGCCAACGGGTTCTTCATGAACTGGACGGGCACGCAGCACGGCGAGGGCTTCGAGTACCACCTGCTCGCCCTCGCGATCTCGATCCCGCTGGTGATGTGGGGCGCGGGCGCGTGGTCGGTCGACCGGCTCATCGCGCGCCGCCTCGCCGAGCGCCGTCACGAGGCACCGACCTCGCATGCGGGTCCCCTCGAAGCCCACGCGTGACCGCACGCGACCCGCGCCAGGGAGCGCCCATGGACGATCACCACCCGAGCCGCCGCACCTTCGAACGCTGGTTCGCGCCCCTGCTCCTCGCGCTCGCCGCGTGGCTCGCGACCTCCTCCGCCGCCGCGCAGGACGGCGGCCGGAGCTGCGGCGACGGCGTGTGCAGCGCGGGCGAGACCTGCACGTCGTGCCCCACCGACTGCGGATTGTGCCCTCCGCCCGACGCAGGCGTGCGCTGCGGCGACGGCGTCTGCAACGCGGGCGAGACCTGCACGAGCTGCCCGGTCGACTGCGGCCTGTGCCCTCCGCCCGACGCGGGCGTGCGCTGCGGCGACGGCGTCTGCAGCGCGGGCGAGACCTGTACGTCGTGCCCCACCGACTGCGGGCTCTGCCCTCCGCCCGACGCGGGCGTGCGCTGCGGCGACGGCGTCTGCAACGCGGGCGAGACCTGCGTGGCCTGCCCGACCGACTGCGGCTTGTGCCCTCCGCCCGATGCGGGCGTGCGCTGCGGCGACGGCGTGTGCAGCCGCGGAGAGACCTGCGTGACGTGCCCCACGGACTGTGGCCTCTGCCCGCCGCCCGACGCCGGGGGCGGGCCTCGCTGCGGCGACGGGCTCTGCGAGCGCGGCGAGAGCTGCTCGGACTGCGCGGTCGACTGCAACGTGTGCCGCGTGTGCGGCGACGGGCGATGCCTCGGCGGAGAGGCGTGCGAGAGCTGCCCCATCGACTGCGGCCGCTGCGTGCTCCCCGACGCGGGCGTGTTCGACGGGGGCGCACCCGACGCGGCCGTCGACGTGGTGCAGCCCGACGTCGCGGTCGACGCGGGCTTCGACGCGCAGCCGCTCGCCGACGTGATCGTGGGTGACGGGGCGTGCACCCTCGCGCCGACGATCGGAGGCGCGGCGCCCGGCGCGGTCGCGTGGACGCTCGCCCCCGCCGAGGCCGCGGTCACCGGCGTGCGCGCCGAGGCGACGGTGACCTTCCGCGCGAGCGGCGCCGTCGACGGAGGCGCGTGCGCCGAGACGCTCACCGCGACGGGCGAGGGGACGCTCTGCGGCACGGTGCTCGGCCAGCGCGAGTGCGCCGCGCTCGGCGTCACGGGCGCGGCCGAGTGCGCGCTGCCGCTGGTCTGCGACCAGGCGCCCACGGCGAGCTGCGACGACGCGCGCGCGTGCTGCGCCCGCC
>JBDHVF010000691.1:0-4819 GCA_039809605.1 Polyangiales bacterium
TACGCGGGCTTCAGGCGCCCCGTCACGCGCACCCGCGCCGCGCCGCAGCCCCCGCCCGCGCCGCAGCCGCAGCCCGCGCGCCCGACGTGAGCCGCGCAGGCGGCGGGGCGTTGATTCCCGGCGCATCCAGAACGCGCCGGGGCGCGCCGCTCACCGCCTGCGGAACACCATGCGCCACACGGGCAGCCCGTCGACGATGGCGCGGGCCTCGCGGTTCGACCGCGCGGGCGCGTGCGGGCTCTCGTCGACCATGGGCGATCCCTCCGTACCCGCGGGCTCGAACTCGGGCGCCGACTCGAAGCGGGCGCGGTACTCGTCGGCGCGCGACTCGACGTCGGTCTGCACCAGCACCGTGCCGCCAGGCGCGACGAGCCGCGCGAGCTCGCTGACGAAGCTGTCTTTGAGCACCAGCCGCTTCTGGTGCTTCTTCTTCCACCAGGGGTCGGGGAAGTGCACCACGGCCCAGCGCACCGACGCGTCGGGGCCCATGCGCGGCAACACGAGTCCCGCGTCTTCGGCGAAGCAGCGGGCGTTGGTGAGGCCCTTCGCGCGCAGGCGCTCGTCGAGCACGGCCGCGAGCTTGCGGCGGATCTCGAGCGCGACGAGGCGACTCTCGGGGTGCGCCGCGGCCCACTGGAGCGCGAACATGCCCCGGCCGGGGCCGATCTCGAGCAGGAGGTCTCCGCCGCCCGGCACGAGCGTGGTGAGGTCGACGCGCTCCCCCTCGGGGAGGCGCGGTGCGTGGTCGTACCTGGGGTTGTGCATGGGCGATGACCGTCGGGGGCGCCGTGCTACCCTGCGCGCGCCCTTCGAGGCAACACCCGAGAGCGACCGATGCTGCACCCGAAGATCGAATCCATTCTGCGCTGCCCGCTCTGCCGCGGGGCGCTCGACACCGAGCACACCGAGGACGTCACCACGGGCTACGCCTGCGCCCGCTGCGGCGTGCGATACCTCGTGCGCGACGGCGTGATCGACTTCACGCCCTCCGACGCGCAGCCGCTGCGACCCAAGACCTCATGAGCGAGACCGACAAGGCCCCGTACCGCGAGGGCGAGGCGCGCGACGAGCCACCGCCCGAGCCCGTGGAGAAGCCGTTCGTGCAGGCCCACCCGACGGTGCGCGCGGTGATGCGCGACCGCGTGGCGCTCGGGCTCGCGGTGGTGAGCGGGCTGATGATGTGGCTCGGCTTCGCGGGCGTGGAGATCCACGTCTGCGCGCTCGCGTCGATGGCGCCGCTGCTCGTCGCGCTGCGCGGCCGCTCGGGGTGGAACGCCTTCCGCACCGGGTGGCTCATGGGCTTCGTGGGCACCGCCGGGGGGTTCTGGTGGATCACCGGGATGCTCCAGACCTTCTCGGGCTTTCCGCTGGCGCTCTGCGTGCTGTTCGCGACGCTGCTGTGGGCGAGCACGGGCTTCGCGTTCGGCGTGCTGGCGTGGGTCGTCACGCGCGCCGACGCGCGCAACGTGCCGCGGCTGGTGAGCGCGCCGCTCGCGCTCGCGGCCGTGGAGCTGGTGATCCCCGCGCTCTTCCCCTGGTACCTCGCGGCGTCGCTGCATGACGTGCCCGTGATGATCCAGACGGCGGACCTGGGCGGGCCGATGCTGGTGTCGGCCGCGCTGGCGCTCGGCCACGCGGCGCTCTCGGAGGCGTGGGTGCGCAGGGGGCCGTGGCCGACGCGATTGCGACCGCTCGTGTGGCCGCTGGCGTTCTGGGCCTTCGCGATCCCGTATGGTTACTGGCGCATCGGGCAGGTCGACGACGAGGCCGGCGCGGCGCGCGCGCTGCGCGTGGGCGTGGTGCAGCAGAACCTCGGGCTCATGCAGAAGCGCACCGACCCGCTGCTCGCGCTGCACCGCCACCTCGAGGCGTCGCGGCAGCTCGAGCGCGACGGCGTCGACCTCATCGTGTGGAGCGAGAGCGCCATCGCGTACCGCATCCCCGACGAGGTCACGAACATCCGCGACTACATCGACATCTGGGACCTGCACACCCCGGTGCTCTTCGGCGCCCTGTCGGTGCGCGGGACCGAGTCGCACCCGCTGCTCTACAACACGGCGTTCATGACCGACGCCACGGGCGCGATCCGCGGCACCTACGACAAGGTCTATCTACTGGCCTTCGGGGAGTACATCCCGCTCGGCGAGACCTTTCCGCAGCTCTACGAGATGTCTCGCAACAGCGGGCACTTCACGCGCGGCTCGCGCATGGTGTCGCTGCCGGTGCCCGGCGGCACGGTGGCGCCGCTCATCTGCTACGAAGACATCCTCCCGCGGTACGTGAGGGACTTTCAGCGCACCGCGAACCCCGACCTCTTCGCGGTGATCCTGAACGACGCGTGGTTCGGCGACACCGCCGAGCCGTGGATCCACAACGCGCTCTCGAAGTTCCGCGCGGTGGAGCACCGGCGCGACCTGATCCGCGCGGCCAACTCGGGCGTCTCGTCGGTGATCGACGCCGCGGGGCGCACGGTGGCGCACGGCGGCACCTTCACGCGCGAGAACGTGCGGGGCACGGTGCACCTGCGAAAGCGCGCGACGCCGTACCGCTACGTGGGCGACTGGGTGGCGTACCTGGGCCTCGCGCTCGTGGCGTACTGCTTCGCGCCGCGGAGGTACTCGCTGCCGCTGCGCGCGGCGACGATGGCGTAGGAGAGGGCCTACGGCGCTGCGACCTCGAGCTCGCCGAGGTCGAGGTAGCCGCCTGGCACCGCGCCGCGCTCGGGGGCGACGCCGGTCAACGCGGCGGTGTTCTCCACCAGCCCGAAGCGCACGCGAAGGCGCCCGACGGGGGCGCCCCGGTCGACGCGGAGCACGACCTCGTCGCGGAGGATCTCGCCGGGCGACCATTCCTGCGTGGAGTAGTGGCCCTGGAGCGGAGGGCGCATGGTGCTGAACCACGCGTCGGTCGCGGCGCCGTCGAGGGGCTTGAACCACACGCCGAACTGGTGGGGCGCCTCGGTGCGCCGCAGGGCGCGGACGTAGAGGATGAGCCGCACGCTCTCGCCCGCGCGCGCCCGCCGCTCGGGGAGGTCGTAGCCGAGGAGCTCCATCACGTCGCCGAAGCGCACGTGCATCGGGTGCTGCATGGGAGGCTCGGCCCGCAGCCGCGCGGCGGCGAGGGCCCCGGCGCGGCGCCCGTCGGAGTAGCGGGCCAGCCAGCCGAAGAGGCGCTCGCGCATCGACGCCGCGAGCTCGGCGCGCTCGTCGCAGAGGTTGTGCCGCTCGCCGGGGTCGCGCGAGAGGTCGAAGAGCTCCGAGGTGCCGCGCTGCGCGTCCCAGATGAACTTGTACGGCGGCGCGTGGAGCGACCACTGGAACGACGCCCGCTGCGTGCCGTTCATGGCGTAGAGGTGGTCGCGCCCGCCGCGGGCGCCGCCGTCTTGCAGCACGCCGACGAGGCTGCGCGCCATGATCGCGGCGCGCGGCGCGACGCCGGCGTAGTTGAGCACGGTGGCGTGCAGGTCCATGAGCGACACGAGCGCGGCGCGGGGGCCGGGCGCCACGCCGGGCGCGCGGATCAGCAGCGGCACGCGCGTCTCCTCTTCGTAGAGGCCCAGCCCGTGGCCGCTCGTCGCGTGCTCGCCGAAGCCCTCGCCGTGGTCGCCCGTGACGACCACGACCACGGGGCGGCGAGCCGACGCGGCGTCGACGGCCTCGAGCAGCCGCGCCGCGGCGAGGTCGGCGCGGGCGACCTCCTCGTCGTAGCGGTCGAGGGTCTCGTGGCCGAAGTCCCGCGGGCCGGTGAGGTCGTCGTACGGCCCGTGGGGCTCCATCAGGTGCACCCACGCGAAGAAGGTCTCGCCGCGCTCGGCTCGCGCGCGGAGCCACGCGCCCGCGCGGCCGGTGGTTCGCAACACGTCGGACTTGAACGCGTCGCCCTCGTCGCGCTCGTCGAAGCCCTGGTAGAAGCCCTCGGTGCGGTGAAAGAAGTCCGAGTTGCTGAACGCCGCCGTGGCGTAGCCCGCGTCGCGCAGCGTCTCGGCCAGCGTGACGTTCGACGCCTCGAGCGGCGGGAACGCGTCTTCGGCGCCCCACGCGAGGGTCGACGGGTAGCGGCCCGTCCAGATCGAGGCGAGCGACTGGAGCGTGCGGGGCGTGACGCAGTACGCGTTGTCGAAGCGCGCCGAGGCGCGCGCGAGGGCGTCGAGCGCGGGCGTCGTCGGGCGGCGGTAGCCGTACGCGCCCACGTGGTCGCGGCGCAGCGTGTCGATCGTGAGCAGCACGAACGACGGCCGCGCCGACGCCATCGGCCCGGTCACCCGCGCGAAGCGCCCGCCGTCCTCCTCGGGGGCGGCCCGCTGCGCGTCGCGGCCCGAGCAGTCCTCGTCGACGCCGTTGCCCTCGACGTCCGCGGCGCCGGGGTGCACGCGCGCGTCGCCGTCGTCGCAGTCGCCCGCGCCGAAGAGCCGCCCGTAGCCGTCTCCGTCGCGGTCGACGGCCGCCTGGAGGCCCCGCACCACCCACGTCGCCAGCGTGCTCCGCTGCATCACCGTGGCCGCCACGGCCTGCGACGAGCCGAAGGACGTCGCCGAGACCGCCACCGCCACCGCCGCGCACGCGACGGCGACCGCGGGCCACGCGCGCATCGACGACGCGCCCGTGCGCCGCCTCCGCGCCGCGAGGATCGCCACCAGCGTCACGTCGGCCGAGAGCCCCGCCGCCACGCCCGCGGCCGTGCCCCACGAGAGCGCGCGCAGCGCCTCCCACGGAATCGCGTCAGGCGCAATGTGCGCGCGGCCCTTGGCGGCGCCCTGCACCCACTGGTCGACCGAGTCCATCGTGAAGCGCTGGTCGCTCTCGCCGAACTCGTAGTACTT
>JBDHVF010000692.1:0-4802 GCA_039809605.1 Polyangiales bacterium
GCGCGGTGCCCTTCGCGTCGGCCGCCGAGGTGCGGGCCGCTGGGCGGTGCATGGCCGTGAGGATCCCGAGGGCCCTGCCCGGCACGACGGCGCGGCCGGGCACGGTCACCCTGCGCGTGCCCGTCGCGCTCGGCGCGGCCGGGCGCGCGACGCCTCCGGCGACGATGCGCGCGCGCTCGACGAGCGGCGCGAGGGCGCCCGAGAGGGCCATGAGGAGCTCGACGTCGCCGGGCTCGTACGCGCCGCCCGCGCGCTGCACGACGATCGCGCCCGCGGGCCCGTTGGGGCCGGGCACGGGCACGGCGAGAAAGGCCGGGAAGCGCTCTTCTCCGAGCATCGAGAAGGCGCGGAAGCGCGCGTGGTCGTGCGCCGACTCGGCCGACACGGGGCGCATGCACTCGACGGCCATGCCGACGAGGCCCTCGCCGACGCCGAGGCGCAGCTCGCCGAGCGCGCTGGTGGTGAAGCCCACGTTGCCGCGCATCACGAGCCCGTCGCCCTCGCGGAGGTAGAGCGAGCACACCTCGCTGCGAAACACCGACGCCACGCGCCGTGGCACCTCGTCGAGCAGGTCGGTGAGCGGCCGCGGCCGGGCGAGCGCGTGCACGAGGTCGACGACGGCGTCGAGGCGCTCGATCCCGCGCCCGTGGATCGTCGGCGTCATGGCGGCAGAAGGTGCGTCGTGGGGTTGGGTGTTCATCGCAGCGTCGTCGAGCGAAGCACGAGAGAACGCCGCGGATCAATGGTGCAAGGGACGCTCTTGCGGCAGTGGGGGAGCGTACGGGTCAGCGCCCGAGGCGCGCTCGAATGGCCGCCTGCGTCTCAGCGGGCAGCGTGGCGACGTACGCATCGGAGAGCGCATGCAGCACGTGGTCGGGCAGCGCGAGCACCTGTTCGCCCTCCGAGAGCCCCGCGAGGCGCTGCTCGGGCGCGAGCCCCGCGAGCCGCTGCTCGGGTGCGAGCCCCGCGAGCCGCTGCTCAGGGGTGAGCCGCTCCATCATGCGCGCGATGTACTCGTCGTAGCCGTACAGGTCCGGGGTCGCGGTCGTGGTCATGGCGTCGCCTTTTCTGCTCTGATGATGATCCACCCAGATGCTGCCCTCCACCGTGCGGAGTGGCAACCCTGCGAAGAATCTCAGCAGGTCGTCGTCCTCCCGCTCGGCCACGACGCCGAGGTCGATCACCACGAGCGGCAACGGCGGATCGGGCACCTGGTGGTAGCCCGACGCCGACGGCGGCAGCACGAGCGCGAGGTCGTCGAGCTCGTCGCGCAGCGCCTCGTTGATCGAAGGGATCGCGAGCAGAAGCGTGAGCTCGTGGGCCGCGAGTCGTTCGGTGCGTGAGCCGTCGGCGAGGCTCTCGCGACGTTGATGCGACGCGCGCCAGAGCATGCCGTAGGCGATCAGCCGCGAGAGGTCTCCGTGCTGAAAGGGCCAGACCGCGCTCTTGTACTCCAGCAGCCCCACCACGACGATGAAGCGCCACATGCCGCGCAGGGTCTCGCCAACGTCGCCCGGGTCATGGGGGCGGTCGGCCCACACCTCGATCACGTCGTCGACACGCAGCGGTTCGGTCGTGAGCTGCACCTCGCCGGTCACCTTCGCCCAGCGCGGCGAGCGCTCCTGAAGCAGCCCCGTGAAGGGAGGGTGCCAGGCCGTCTTCTTCGGGCTCATGGGAGACCGCGCCTGCGCCGCCCGTGCCACGCGCACGAGCGCCTGGAAAACAAGTGTCTTGCGTGTGTGCGCGGTGGCGGATGGGGGTGGCGACGGGGTGGCGAACGGGTGGCGGATCGCCAGCGGGCGTCGTGCCGCGACGCTCCGCTCAGCCGCCGAGGTCGAGCTCCCAGAAGCCCACGTCGTGCCACGCGCCGAACTTGTAGCCCACCGCGTGGAACACCCCCACGGCTCGAAACCCCACCGCCTCGTGCAGCCGCACCGAAGCCTCGTTGGGCAGCGTGATGCCCGCCACCACGACGCGGAAGCCCTGCGCGCGGAGGCGCTCGAACAGCGCCGCGTAGAGCGCCCTGCCGACGCCGCGCCCGCGCGCCTCCTCGGCGACGTAGATGCCCGTCTCGACGGTGCGCGCGTACGCGTCTCGCTCTCGCCACGTGCCGGCCTTGCAGTAGCCCGCGAAGCGCCCGCCGGCCTCCGCGGCCAGCCATGGGAAGCGCGCGCGGCCCTTCTCCCACACGGCGCGGAACTCGCCGTCGGCGGCCTGCGCGGCGCCGAAATGGATCGCCGTGCGCTCGATGAAGTGGTTGGTGAGCGCGTTCGCGGGCGCGACGTCGCGCGCCTCGAAATCGCGGACGAGCACGGCGTTCGCGGGCGTCATCGCTGGGGACGGTACGCGCCCGCGCGGCGCAAGCGCAACGCGCGCCTCTGCGCGACCTTCCGGGCGCCCCGGAGGGGCCGCATCCGCGGCGGAGCCGCAGCACAGCCCGGAGGCCATCGCCTCGCTCGACCACGCGTCGAACGACGCGTACGTCGCGGCGAGGCGACGCCCCGGGCGGAGGCCATCGCCTCGCTCGACCACGCGTCGAACGACGCGTACGTCGCGGCGAGGCGACGCCCCGGGCGGCGATTCCCCACGCCGCCGAACGACCATCACCTCGCGACGGCGCGACACCGCACGCGGCTCCGTCCGTCGGCGAACGACGAACACCGTCTCGCGCCCACGCAACGCTTGCCCTTGCCACACGGCGGTCTACAACACGCGCCATGCTGGCACTGCGACGAGCGCGGCGGTGCGTGACCGCCTGGGTGCGACGCGCCCCGTACGAGCGCGACGGCGTCGTCGTGCGCGGCGCGTGGCACTTCGGCCCCGCCGCGAAGGTCTACGTCGAGCCCCCGTTCTCGGGCGACGGATGGGAGCGCGCGTACATGGTCGGCCGCCACCGCGAGACCGCGCGGTGGACGCGCATCGTCGGCCCGCGCGCCCGCCTCCGGGGCTTTCACGTCGAGGAGGTCACCGACCCCGTCGCGCTCGACCTCCTGCGCGACTGCGCGGCGTGGGAGGACGACCCCCGCAACCGCGAGTGGATGGAGCAGATCGACGCCGCGTCGCGCGCGCCGCGAGAGGCTCCGTGGAGCGACGACGCGTGGCGCGAGGCCGTCGAGCGCGCGTGGACGCCCGAGCGCCCCTCGCTCGCCGCGAACGCGGCGCGGGTGATGCGCTGCGACGAGCGCGACGCGGCGGCGTGGGCGCGCGACGCCACGCTCGGCGCGCGGCTGCACGCGGTCGAGACCGGGCGGTGGGCGCCCCCCGACGGCGACCCCGAGCGCAGCGCGGGCGCCGCGTGGGAGATGCTCGCGCCGCCCGCGTGGATCGACGACCCCGCGCGGCGCTTGCTCACGGTGCGGCACCACGACGAGGAGGTCGCGCCCACGGCCCGCCCGACGACGCTGCCCGCGGCGGTGAGCTTCGCGTCGGACGTCGCGGGCGTGACGGCGGCCGAGGAGCTCGCCCGCGAGCTCGCGCGCGCCCTCGGCCTCCCGCCGGTGCGCGAGGTCGCCTGGCGCATCGGAACGCTCGCGGCCATGCAGGGCCACCTCGAGATGCTCCGAGGCTCCACTGAGACGGGCGCGGTCGCGAGGGCGCTGCGCCTGGGCCGCGCGCTCCTCCGCGACGACGACGAGCTCGCCGCGTCGATCGCGCGCGAAGACGTGACGCCGCCGTGGCGCGGGCTCTTCGAGCTCGTGTCGAGGGGCTACGCGCTGGCCGCGCTCGGCGACGGGCGCGCGGAGCTCGTCGCGACCGACCTCTCCCGCGCGCGATGGGCGCCGCCGCTCGCGTGACCGTGCGCCGGGCGCGACTCGCCCCGTTTTCGGTACGATCGGAGCGCCCCGCGGGGAGGATCGCCGCGTCGCCGCATCATGATTCCAGGGGGTATCGCGCGCGCTTCGGGGGCGTGGTACCGAGGGGGGCGTAGGGCTCCTTCGTCGGTCACGACTCCCGCGAGAGGAACGGTCGCCCATGCGCCTCACCCGCCGCTCTCCCATCGCCCCCGCCGCGCTCGCCGCGGCCTCGGTCGCGTGCGTGACGTACCGCGACCGCGTGGTGGTCGTCACGCAGGTCACGCGCATCGACGGCAGCGCGCGCGAAGCCCCCGCCGCGAGCGCGACGGCCTCGCTCTCGCTGCTCCCGCCGGTGCCCGGCCGCCTCGACGCGCCTACGATCCGCGACGCCCTCGACGGCTACGGCGAGTGGGCCGAGCACCCCGCGTACGGCACCGTGTGGATCCCCTACCTGAGCGAGCGCGGCGACGACTTCGTGCCGTACCTCACCGCGGGCCAGTGGGTGCCGACGCGCGACGGGTGGTACTGGCAGAGCGACCGTCCCTGGGGCGCGGTCACGTTCCACTACGGCCGATGGGTGATGTTCCGCAGCGTGTGGGCGTGGGTGCCCGGCGCCGCGTTCGCGCCCGCGTGGGTCGACTGGCGCGTCGGCAACGGGTGGGCCGCGTGGTCCCCGCTCGCGCCCGAAGGGGCCGCCTTCACCGCGCCGCACGTCTACTGCGCGTGGTCGGGGCTGCGCGGGTCCGGCCTCGTCGCGCGCGTGGTGCGGGGCCCCGCCGCCGCGTCGCTCTACGCGTACACCACGCCCGTGCGAGCCACCTACGGCTACGGCGGCACGTACTACTCGCCGGGGCCCGAGGTTCCCGTGGCCGTCGAGACGGGCGTCGAGCGCCAGTGGGCCGCGACGCGGCCCGCGCCGCGCACGGGCGTGCCCGCGAGCAACGCGCGCACGGGCCTGCCCGCCGACGGAGCGCCCGGCGACGTCACGGGGCGCCCGCCGCCCGCGCG
>JBDHVF010000693.1:0-4794 GCA_039809605.1 Polyangiales bacterium
ACCTGCGCTGCGCCCGCGGCGCGTGCGCGTGCCCCGGCAACCTCACCGCGTGCGGCGAGCGGTGCGTCGACACCTCGTCGAGCAACCTCCACTGCGGCGCGTGCGGCGCGCGCTGCGCCGGCGGCGCGGCGTGCGTCGCGGGCCGCTGCGTGTGCCCCGCGCCGCAGATCTGGTGCGGCGACCGCTGCGTCGACACCGCGGCGAGCCCGCTCCACTGCGGCGCGTGCGGCGTCGCGTGCCCGCCGGGGCAGCTCTGCGGCGCGGGGGTGTGCGTCTCGACCTGCAACCCTCCGCAGGTGGCGTGCGGGCTCTCGAGCGCCGAGCACTGCGGCGCGTGCGGCCGCGCGTGCGGGGCGCGCGCCGGCGGCGAGCGCGGCGCGTGCCGCTGCGAGGCGGGCTTCGCCGACTGCGACGGGCGCCCCGAGAACGGCTGCGAAGCCCAGCTCGACCGCGACGCGGCCAACTGCGGCGCGTGCGGCGTGCGGTGCCCCGAGGGCACGGCGTGTTCGAACGACCGCTGCGTGTGCGCCACCGGGCTCACGCTCTGCGGCGAGCGCTGCGTCGACACGGCCACCGACGCGTCCAACTGCGGGTTCTGCGGCCACGCGTGCGCGGGCGGGCGGCGGTGCTACGGCGGCGACTGCGAGTTCCAGCCGCCGTAGAGCGGAGGGGCTCAGGGGGCGATCACGGCCACGTCGAGCTCGTAGGGGCCGCCCTGCGTGGCGCCGCAGCCGCCCGCGTGGATCCAGTACGTGCCCGCGTCGAGCGTCACGTCGACCTGCGAGTCGGTGCTGTACCAGTCGTCGTTGCACGAGCCGGGCTGCATGCGGACCGGGCGGCCCGGGCACATGTCCCCCTGCTGGATCGCGAGGAGCGCGTCGAAGCCCATGGCGTCGAGGCGCGCGACGACCCTGCGGCGCTGCGCGAGGTCGAGGCGGTAGAGCGCGCCGCGCGAGCCCGCGCAGCCGGTCATCGCCGTGGCGCAGAAGGGCATGATGACCGCGGTCGCGCCGTCGGTGGTGCCCGTGAAGACCCCTCCGTCGGGGCCGATGGCTCGCGCGGTCTCGCACGTGACGTTGCCCGTGACGGGCGTGGGCGCGGCCGCGGGCACGCGGAGCCAGCGCGCGGTGAGCTGGCCCCCCGCGGCGGTCGTGGCCGCCTGCACGAAATAGGTCTGTCCCGGCGTGAGGTCGCGGTAGCGCGCCCACACCGAGCTCGCGGCGCGGTCGAGGGGCCCGGCGCACGCGCCCGTCACGTCGCCGTCGCAGGGCGCGCGCAGGGCGAGGGCGGCGTTGCTGCGCGGGTCCGACGTGGCGACGTTCACGAGCACGTCGCCGGGCTCGGTGGGGGCGGTGAACGACAGGAACGCGCTCACGCGCTGGTTCATGAGGCAGGCGAGCTCGGGGCCGGGCGCGAGCGTGTCGGCGTCGAGGCTGACGTTGCGGCTCTCGGCGAGCGAGACGCCCGGGCAGTGCGACGCGGGGCCCGGCGGCGTCGGCGGCGCGGTGGTGACCCTGGCCGTGAGCACGTGGTCGGGGCGGCGCATCGGGCGGTAGTCGACCACGGCGTAGTAGGTGCCGGGCGCGAGGTTGTGCGCCGTGCGCCGCGCGGGGTTGCCCGTGTCGCAGCCGGGGATGAGGTACGCGCGCGAGCCGCACACGGTCGAGAGCTCGACGTTCAGGTCCGACTCGCCGTCGCCCGAGACGTCGAGGGTGACGTCGCGCGCGGAGGCGAGGGTGAACGAGAAGACCGCGTCGACCCAGCCGAGGCTGCCCTGGCCGTTGTATCCGCACGAGGTGCCGTAGTCGGCCGTGGTGAAGAAGGGGTGCGTGTCGAGGGTGACGGGGGGGCCGTCGGGCGTGACGGCGACGCCGGGGCACAGGTCTCCCGCGGCGCGCGGGCGCGACGGGGTCACCGCCGCGGTCACCTGCACGTCGGTGCCGTTGACCGACCCGACGATCACCTCGTAGTCGCCCGGGGCGACGCTCGGCGCGCGCACCACGGCGATGCCGCCGATCGACGACGAGCCGTTGATGCACTGGAGCTCGCTCATCGCGTCGCCGCAGCGCCGCGCGGGCGCGAGGGCGACCACGACGGTGTCTCCCGTGGCGGGCACGACGGTGATGTTCACGTCGCTCGTCTGCCGCACGGTGAGCGGGAGCACCGCGTCGGGCCCCATGCCCGTCATGCGCCCCGCGCAGCTCACGGTGTGGTCGTGGCCGAAGCCCGCGAAGCGCACGGTGCGGCCCATGCCGCTCGCGAGGTCGGGGCACGGCCCCGGCGGGTAGTTGAGGCAGCGGTCGACGGCGTTGTTGGGGCACGCGAGGTCGACGTCGTCGGGCGGCGGGGGGACGTCGGGCGCCGCGTCGGGGGTGACGTCGACGGGGTTCGCGGGCACGTCGACGGGGCCGAGGTCGTTGGTGGCGGCGGCGTCGGGCGCGGTCGAGACCGTCTCGCCGCAGGCCGTCGCGAGGAGCGCGAGCGCCGCGAGGCGCAAGGGGAAGGTCTTCATCAGTAGTGCCAGGGGAACTTCGAAAAGTCTCGGGGGCGCTTCTCGAGGAACGCGTCGCGCCCCTCCTTCGCCTCGTCGGTGCCGTACGCGAGGCGCGTGGCCTCGCCCGCGAAGAGCTGCTGCCCGACGAGGCCGTCGTCGCAGAGGTTGAACGCGAACTTCAACATGCGGATGGCCGTGTGGCTCTTGGAGTTGATCTCGCGCGCCCAGTCGAGGGCGGCGTCTTCGAGCGAGGCGTGGGGCACCGAGGCGTTGACCATGCCCATGGCCATCGCCTCGTCGGCCGAGTAGTCGCGCCCGAGGAAGAAGATCTCCCGCGCGCGCTTCTGGCCCACCATGCGCGCGAGGTAGGCCGAGCCGTAGCCCCCGTCGAAGCTCGCCACGTCGGCGTCGGTCTGCTTGAAGATCGCGTGCTCCTTCGAAGCGAGGGTCATGTCGCACACGACGTGCAGCGAGTGCCCGCCGCCCACGGCCCACCCGGGCACCACGGCGATCACCACCTTGGGCATGAAGCGAATGAGCCGCTGCACCTCGAGGATGTGCAGCCGCCCGAGGCGCGCCGGGTCGGCGCCCCCCTCGGCGCCCTCGTACTTGTACCCGTCGGCGCCGCGGATGCGCTGGTCGCCGCCCGAGCAGAAGGCCCAGCCGCCGTCCTTGGGCGAGGGGCCGTTGCCCGTGAGGAGCACGCAGCCCACGTCCGTCCACTGCCGCGCGTGGTCGAGGGCGGTGTAGAGCTCGTCGACGGTGCGCGGGCGAAAGGCGTTGCGCACCTCGGGGCGGTTGAACGCCACGCGCACGGTGCCGTGCTCGCGCGCGCGGTGGTAGGTGATGTCCGCGAAGTCGAAGCCGGGGACGGGGGTCCATCGCTCGGCGTTGAAGAGGGCTGAGACCATCGTCGCTCCTGTGCGTCGCCGCGCGCGTCTCTACCAGAGAAGCCGCGCGGGCGCGACAGAGCGCGCGCACGCCGCGGGAGCGACTGTGATAGCGTCGGCGCCATGCGAGGCGTCTCCGGGCCCCGTCGGGCCCTCTCGACCTGGGTCATGGTGGCCGGCGGCGCGGCGCTCGCGTCGGCCGCGGCGTGGATGCCCCTCGGGTGCGACCCCCCGCGTCGCCCCGCGGCGGGCCAGCGCTTCGAAGACCGCTTCGAGCGCGGGGAGCTCGGCCCCGACTGGCGCGACACGGGCGGCAACTGGCGCATCGAGAACGGCGCGCTGCGCGGCGAGGGGGCGCGCAACCACCCGCTGTGGCTGCGGCGCAAGCTCCCGCGCGACGCGCGCATCGAGTTCGACGCGTGGAGCGACAGCCCCGCGGGCGACCTCAAGTGCGAGGCGTGGGGCGACGGCGAGTCGCACGCCACGCAGGCCAGCTACACGGCCACGAGCTACGTGGTGATCTTCGGCGGCTGGCACAACCGGCTCAACGTGATCGCGCGCATGAACGAGCACGGCGCCGACCGCCAGGTGCGCGAGGACCCGCACGTCGAGATGGGCAAGCGCTACCACTTCGCCATCGAGCGGCGCGGGCGCGACCTGCGCTGGGCGCTCGACGGCAACCCCCTGATGGAGTTCCACGACCCCGACCCCCTGGCAGGCCCGGGGCACGAGCACTTCGCCTTCAACGATTGGGAGGCGCTGGTACACTTCGACAACCTCGTCATCACGCCCCTCTAGGAGCACCGCGTCGACGTGACACCCGCAGAGATCCAGCGCGAGCTCGAGGAGCTCGAGACCCGCCTCGAGCGGCTCCGGATCAAGTACGACCAGTACTTCACGGGCATCGAGAAGATGCTGCCGTTCGTGCAGCGCAAGGACGTCGACCGGCGGTTCCAGGCGCTGCACCGCGAGCAGATGCGCAACACGGGGCTGCGCTTCAGGTTCCAGACCCTCGTGCAGCGGTTCACCATGTACCAGACGTACTGGGGCCGCATCATCCGGCAGATCGAGGAGGGCACCTTTCGCCGCGACGTGCTGCGCGCGCAGCGCATGGGCCGCGCGGCCGCGCCCGGGCGCGACGCCGACGAGTCCGCGGGCCCGCAGGAGCTCGACGCCGACGCGCTCGAAGAGATCGAGCCCATGGAGCCCGAGCCCTCGCCCGAGCCCTCGCCCGTCTCGATGCGCGCGCCGGGCCTCGACGAGCCCGTGCCCTCGCGCCCGCGCCCCGCGGCCCCGAGGCTCGACGACGCGCGCGAGCCCTCGGTCGCCCGGCCCCTCCCGCGCAGCGACAGCGAGGAGGTGAGCATCCCCCCGCGCGCGCTCACGCCGCCGCCGCGCCCCGCCGCGTCC
>JBDHVF010000694.1:0-4792 GCA_039809605.1 Polyangiales bacterium
CGCGCGACGACCGCACGCACACCGAGGTGCAGGGCTGGCTCCGCGACCTCGGCCTCGCGCTCGGCTACGCCGTGTGGGTCGCGTCCAACGACCGCTCGCGGAGCTACGCCGGCGGCAGCCTCGGCGACCGCTGCCTCGACGCGCTCCCTTCCCTCGTAGCCACCGCGCCGGGCGCCGACGCGGTGCGCCTGATCGACGTGCTCTGGGTCGACAAGGCCGGCAGCAACGTCGTCGCGGCGTTCGAGGTCGAGCACTCGACCAGCATCTACTCGGGCATCGTGCGCATGCTCGACCTGGCGCTCGGCGTCCCGGGCAACGCCGCGCAGGGGCTGTTCCTCGTCGCGCCCGATGACCGCGAGAAGGAGGTGCGAGACCAGCTCCGGCGGCCCGCCTTCCGAGACGTCGCGCGGCTTCGCGTGCGGTACCTCCCCTACAGCGAGCTCGACAGGCACCGCGAGGCCATGGCGCGCTTCGGCACGGGGATGAAGGCCGTCGAGGCCGTCGCGCGCGACCTCACGTGATCGAGCGCTCCCGTCGCGCTCATTCATCATCTTCGTCTTCGCTGGGAGCGCGCGGCCTGACCGACTCGTTCCCTTCCTCGCGCCACGCCTCCGCGCGGAGCCCGTGGCGGCGGAGCAGGCGGTGGAAGCTCTCGCGCTCGACGCCCGCCTTCGCGGCCGCGGCGGTCACGTTGCCCTGGTGCTCGGCGAGCAGCACCTCGAGGTAACGCCGCGCGGCGTCGTCGCGCGCGGTGTCGACCGCCTCTCGGTAGGTCATCTCGGCGAGCGACCGAGCGCCCTTCGAGAGCGCGTGGCCGCGCACCTCCGCGGGCAGCGACGCGGTCGTGATCTGGTCGGACTCCTCGAGGATGGCGGCGCGCTCGATCACGCTCCGCAGCTCGCGCACGTTGCCCGGCCAGTCGTGGGCCATGAGGGCCGAGAGCGCGTCGGGGGTGAAACCGCTCGGCCCCTTCGCGCCGAAGGTGGCCAGGAAGTGGTGCGCGAGCGCGGGGATGTCCTGCCGCCGCTCACGGAGCGGAGGCAGTTGGAGGATGCACACGTTGAGGCGGTACCAGAGGTCCTGCCGGAACGAGCCCTCGCGCACCATCGCGGGCAGGTCGCGGTGCGTGGCGGCGATGAGCCTCACGTCGACCTTGCGCTCCCGCGAGTCACCCACGCGCCGCACGGCGCGCTCCTCGAGCACGCGCGTCAGCTTCGCCTGGAGCGGGAACCGCAGCTCGCCGATCTCGTCGAGGAAGAGCGTCGAGCGTGACGCCTCCTCGAAGAGGCCCGCGCGATCGTTCGCAGCGCCCGTGAACGCCCCACGCACGTACCCGAAGAGCTCGCTCTCGATCAGCGACGGCGGGATCGCCGCGCAGTTGACCGCGACCATCGTCTTGCCCGCGCGCGCCGAGCGCGCGTGCAGCTCGCGCGCGACGAGCTCCTTGCCCGTGCCCGTCTCGCCGACCACGAGCACGGTCGCGTCGGTGGGCGCCACGCGCTCGATCATGCGGTAGAGGCCCTGCATCGGGGCACTGCTCCCCAGCAGCCTCCCGAATCCGTCGCGCGTGCTTCCCTCGGGCGCAGGCGCGGTCGCGCCCGAGAGGGACGCGTTCTGCCACACGGCGGTCTCGCGCAGCGCCCGCAGCACGAGGCCCCGAAGCACGTCGGGGTCGAAGGGCTTGGTGACGTAGTCCCACGCGCCCTCGCGCATCGCCTGCACCGCCGTGGGCACCGTGCCGTAGGCCGTCATCAGGATGAAGGGTGCCGCGTTCCCGCCCGCGCGCAGCGCACGCAGAACCTCCAGGCCGTCGCCATCGGGCATCTTGAGGTCGCACACGACGACCGCCGGAGGGCGCGCCTGAATGGCGTGCAGCGCCTCCCTCACGCCGCGCGCGGTCACCACCTCCGCGTCGTTCCGCAGCACCTTCACGAGAAGCGAGAGGAAGTTGGGCTTGTCATCGACCACGAGCACGGTCAGCTTCATGGAGCGTCCCCCGTCCCCAGCGGAAGCGACACCTCGAAGGTGGTCCCGCCGCCCGCACGATCCTCAGCGCGGATCTCACCGCCGTGCGCGCGCACGATCCCCTGGCAGACTGCGAGCCCGAGCCCGCTGCCACCCGCGCGCGTCGTCGCGAATGGCTCGAAGAGCTGCCCGCGGACCTCGGGCGCGACGCCGGGGCCACGATCCGACACCCACACGTGATACGTGTCGCCTGTCCGGCGGCCGCGCAGCTCGATGGGGCCCTCGCCGCCCGCCTGCGCGGCGTTGCGCACGAGGTTGCTCACCACCTGACGCAGCCTCAGCGGATCCGCGGTCAGCTCGCAGGGCGCCAGATCCACCGACACCTCCGCGCGCCCCAGCTCGCTGTTCGCCCGCAAGCGCTGCACGGCCTCGGACGCCAGCGCCGCGATCTCGACGCGCTCGCGGGCCAGCACCGGCGCGCGGGCCCACGTGAGCAGGTCTTCGCAGATGCGCTGGCAGGCGAGCGCCTCCTCGTCGAGGATCTCCAGCTCGCGACGGAGCGCCTCGTCGTGCGGCTCGCGCAGCATCGTCTTGAGGTAGCCGCGTATCACCCCGATGGGGTTGTTGATCTCGTGCGCGACGCCGGCGACCACGCGGCCGAGCACGGCCAGGCGCTCCGCGCGCACGAGCTCCGCCTCACGGCTCGCGAGGCGGTCGAGCATGCGGTCGAAGGCGTGCGCGACGTCGCGGAGCTCGGGCACCGCGAGGTCGCCGACGCGGGCGGCGGTGTCGCCCCCGGTGACCTGCACGGCCACCGAGCGCAGCCTGCCGATGGGGCCGTCGATCGACCGCCAGATCGAGCGCGTCACGAGCAGGGCGAGCGCCGCGGCCACTGCCGACAGCGCCAGGGCGATCGCCGCCGCCGCCGCCGCGCGCCGCCCCGCGACGGCCCTGGTCGCCGCGGCGCGGGCCTCGAAGAGCCGCCCGAGCTCGTCGGCCCGCTGGATCATGAGCACCACGTCGGACTCGACGCGGTCGTGCGCGGCCCGAACGGCGGCCCAGTCGCCCCGATCGACCGCGGGCAGGATTTCATCGCGGAACGCATGATCGACCCGGAGGCTCGACGCGACGATGGCGTTGAGGGCCGAGCGATCCGCGGGCAGCTCGCGCGCGAGCATGCGCGCCTCGACCCTGAAGTGCCCCGCCCACTCGCTGTGGTGCAGCACGTGGGAGCGGTCGCCGAGCACGATCGTGTGGACCTCGTGGATGTACTGCTCCCGCGCGTCGACGCCGAGCGCGCGCGCGCGACGGGCCAGCGCGACGTCGCGGTCGATGGCCGCGACCGCCACGGCGTACTGCCGCACGGCCAGCAGCGTCGTCGCCGCCGTGGCGAGCACCAGCACGACCAGGAGCGCGAGCCCACGCCCGAGCCGCGCGCGAAGCCCACGCTGCGCCGTGACCGCCCGGGTCACGGCGGCCGGGACGAGTGAAACCGGTCCGGTCACAGTGAACACCCCATCCATGGAAGCACCGACGCGCAATGGTTCCCCACGCTCTGGGTCGAATCGGCTCGCATGACGCTCCGTGTGGCTTCTCCGTGAGAAGGGGGGAGCAAACCGCGCGCCCCGGGCCGAAGGGTACACGGTGCCCCCGCTCTCCCAGCGGGCTCCCTTTGCCGCCTTCACCCGCCGCGCTCGCGTCTCGCGAGGTTGCGCAGGAGCCACACGGCGCCGACCGCGTGCACCGCGGCGGCGATCAGGAGCAGCCAGCGCAGCGCCTCGGGCCCCACCTCGAGCAGCGCGCCCGCGACGAGGTTGCCGGCCGCCCAGGCGATCGACTGGGCGCACATCCTCCACGAGGCCATCGCCTCGGTGTCGCGAGGGTCCACCGCCGCGTGCAGCAGGCCCGTCCACAGCGGCGTCGCGGTGGCCGCACACGCGTACCGGAGCACGAGCGCCGGCCCCGCCTGACCCGCCGTCGCTGCCACCGCGAGGCCCACGAGCGCCACGATCGTCGCGGCCTGGAGAGCCCCGAGCGTCCGCGCGCGCCCGAGCCTGCGCGTGATCCACGGCGCGGCGAGGTTGCCCAAGGTGCCGGCGAGCATCATCGCGCCGAAGTACCGGCCGATGCGATGCGGCTCCAGGCCGTGCACGACGTGGAGGTAGAGCTGAAGGAACGGCACCGCGAGCCCCGCCCCGAACTGGAGGAGGGCGTCGGGCGCGAGCAGCGCGACGACACGCCTCGCGTCCTGCATGCGAAGCGCGCCGGAGCGCGACGCCGCCCGCTCGTCTTCACGGAGCGCCACGAGCGGCGCGAGCGCGACCGCCGCCGCCGCGGCCCCCACGGAGAGCGCGATCCGGTGCCCTCCGAGCGCCGAACCGCTGGCGAGCGCCGCCGCGCGCTGCATCTCCCCGCCGAGCACCGCGCCGAGGAGCCCGGGCACCGTCTGCACGGCCATCATCTGGAGCCCGTAAACCCGCACCCGGTCGTCGTCGGTCACGCGGCGCGCGAGGAAGGGGCCCGACGACATCGTGAGGAGCTGGATCCCGCCCCCTGCGATCGCCGCCCCGAGCACGAAGTGCCACGGCCGCGTCGCGACGGCCTGGAGCGCGAAGCCCGACGCGTTGGCGACCACGCCGGCCCGCAACGCGTGCACGACGGGCACTCGGGGCAGCAGCCACAGGCCCGCCGCGCCGGCGAGCACGCCCATCGACGCGCCCGCGCTCTGCACCGCCCCCACGAGCCGCAAGGGCAGCCCGAGGTCGTGAAGGAACTGGTTCCTCAGCACGACGAAGAGCTGCTGCCCGAAGCCGACGCAGGCCGACGC
>JBDHVF010000695.1:0-4786 GCA_039809605.1 Polyangiales bacterium
TCGGCGGGACGCGAATCGATGCGCTACACACACGTCGCTTCGTCAGGCCGTGCGCGACGCGACGCTCGGCGTCACCGCGAAGGGGCGAGGTGCACGCGGGTGTGAGGCACGGGGATGCCGAGGTTGAGGCCGGCGCTCCCGTCGCGACTCTCGAGGCCGACCGCGTTGGGAGCGATGGTCATGCTGCCGGTCCGGGAGTCGTGACCGCGGAGGTCGAGGTCGTCGTAGAGGAAGTCGATCTCCCTCCGTCCCTCGTAGAGAATGGCCTCGTAGCGGTTCCGGGTGTAGGGCGGAGAGAAGAAGCCCGTGGAGACCCCTGCGTCCTCCCACTCGACGACCCATCGCCTGTTGGGCGCCGCGCCGAGCGTCGCCGCGCACACGCCGCGACCGAAGTCGGTCTCCTCGACCCACAGCGGCGCGACGAGGTAGTTGGGCCCCGTCACCGAAGGGATGATGGGCATCATGATGGACGCGCCCGTCGGGAAGGGGTAGCCGAGCGAGAGGAAGCCCGTGCTCGCGATCCCCACGCTCCCGCCCGCGGCGAGCGTGGTGCCCCAGAGGCGCAGGTCGAAGGGGGCCGGGACGACGGCCGTGGTGTCGACCAGCGTGCTGAGCAGCGTGACCCTCCCCGGCGCGTCGCACGCGCTGATGAAGTCGGCCGCGGCGAGGGGCTCCCGCGTCCAGTGGTACGTGTACGGCAGCGCGCCCGCGTCGCCCGTGGTGAGGGTGAAGGTCACGCTCTGCGAGGCCATCGCCGTGCTGCTCGTCCTGGCGATGAGGTAATAGGTCCCGGCGCCCAGCGACGCGTACGAGGAGCTCCACGGGGTGGTCATGGACGAGCGGCTGTAACGGCAGTCGCTGAGGGTGGAGGTGGGGTCGCCGCAGCGGGTCTGCAGTTCGAACGAAGCCCCCGCGGCGCCGCTGACCTGAACGGTCACGTCGCGCGGCGCGTCGAGCGTGAAGCGCAGCACGTAGTCGTACGCGTCGGTGCTCGCGACACAAGGCGACTCGATCTGGCGGTACCGCGACAGCGATCCCACGGGCGTCACGGTCACAGCCGGCCCGTCGGGCGTGATCGAGAGAGGCGAGGCACAGGTGTCGCCAGGCCCTGTCGGCGGCGCGGTCACGGCGCGGGCCGTCATCGAGAGCGTGTCGGTCATGGAGAAGCTCGACGAGCCCTGGATGACCTCCGCGACGATGTAGTAGTCGCCCGCGGGCAGGTCGACGAAGGTCGCGGGGGTGGTGTTGTACTGGCCCCCCCCCAGCACGATCCCCTCGCCACGCGCGCAGGTCGTCTGGAGCTGCCACATGATCCCGAAGGAGGCCGTCAGCCTCGGCGTCACCTCGATCGACGCGCGGGACGGGAGGTTGAAGTGCCACACCGCGTCGACGGCGCCCACGGTTCCGGTGGCCGAGAGCGCGCCGGAGCGCGTGCCGAGGTCGGGCGACGCGGACAACTGCCGGAGCAGCACCGGCACCGCAGGGCCGCCCACGGTGACTTGCGCGGGGTTCCCGCAGGCGTCGCCGAGCGGCTGGAGCGCGGGCGACGACGTGGTCACCGCCAGCGAGATCGTGGCGGTCGACGGCTGCATCGTGCCCTGCGCGACGACGATGTAGTCACCGACCGGGAGCTGACGTAGCGCGAGCGCCCCACCATAGGACGCGCACCTGCCGACGGGCACCGCCGACGCGCCGCAGCCCGAGTACACCTGGAGGTTCGGGTTGCCCATCGCGCCCGTGACGGTGAGCGTCACGTCGCGCACGCTGTCGTTGTGAAAGCGCCAGAACCAGTCGGTGCTGGGCATGTACCGCGTGCGGACGCCACAGGTCGTGACGGCCTCGCCGTACCGGTCGAAGCTCGACACGCCCACGAGCGTCGCGGGCGCCCCGTCGGGCGTCACGGGCACGGCCGAGAGACAACCGTCGCCGGGCGCCCTCGAGGTCGGGTCGCTGGTCGAGACCGTCACCGTGACCGGCGAGCGCGAGGCCCCGAACACGATGACCACGTAGTAGTCGCCCGCGGGCAGGTTGCGGTACCGGAACGAGTAGGGCGTCGTCACGTCGCCGCACGGGCCCAGCGCTGACGCCTGAATCACCCCCGGCACGCACGAGTCCTGAAGCCGCACCTGCACGTGCGACGCGCTCGTGAGCGAGAGCGTCACGTCACGCGCGGCGCCGATGCGAAAGTGGAGCACCGCGTCGGTGTACGGCCCGAAGTAGGTGGAGTACGGGCACGTGCTCCCCACGTCGGGCGCGCTCGACAGGCCCATCGGCGTGTAGACGAAGGGCGAGCCGTCTGTGGGCACGTCGACGCCGGGGCAGCGGTCCGCGGTCGAGTCGAGGCACGCGCCGCTCGCGCACACCTGCGAGCCCGGGCACGGCATGGCGGTACTGGTCGTCCCGTCGCTGTTGCACTGGCGACGTACGCCCGACGCGTCGCAGAAGAGCGTCCCGGGAGCGCACGTGCCCCCCGACGTGGTGCGCATGCAGGCGCCGCCCGAGCAGGTCTCGCCCGCGGCGCACGCGGTGTCGGTGGTGCCGAGGCCGTCGGCGTTGCAGACGCTGCGCATCGTGGGCGAGATGCAGCTCGCGACGCCGGGCGTGCAGACCGTCGCGCGGCACGCGCCCGCGACGCACACCCGCATGGCCGGGCACGGCGTCGCCGTCGAGTTCTGCCCGTCGGGGTCACAGACGCTGCGGGTCGTCGGGCCGCTGCACGTCGCCGTGCCCGGCGCGCAGCGGAACGGGACGCACGCGCCGCCCACGCAGCCCTGCATCGCGGGGCATGCGGTGCTGGTGTAGCCGCGCCCGTCGGGGTTGCAGACCCGGCGTGTCGTCGCGTCGGCGCAGGTCGCCGCGCCGGGGGTGCACGTCAGCGAGAGGCACGTGCCCGCGTCGCAGCGCTCCCCCGCCGCGCAGGGGGTGCTCGTGTAGCCGCGCCCGTCGGGGTTGCACACGCGGCGCGTCGCGATGTCGGCGCAGCTCGTGGCGCCGGGCGTGCACACGCCGGCCGCGACGCACGCGCCCGCGTCACAGCGCTCGCCCGCGGCGCACGGAGCGATCGCGTAGGAGTTCCCGTCGGCGTTGCAGGTCCGTCGCGTCGTGGCGTCGAAGCAGCTCACCGCGCCGGGCATGCACGCGCCTGCGACGCACGCGCCCGCGTCGCAGCGCTGGCCGGCCGCGCAGGGAGCGCTCGTGTAGCCGCGCCCGTCGGGGTTGCACACGCGGCGCGTCGTGGCGTCGGCGCAGCTCGCGGCGCCCGGCGTGCACGTGTCGGCGACGCAGGCGCCCGCGTCGCAGCGCTCGCCCGAGGCGCACGGGGTGTTCGTGTAGGCGCTCCCTTCGGCGTTGCAGGTGCGGCGCGTCGTGGCGTCGGCGCAGCTCACGGCGCCCGGCGTGCAGGTCATCATCGGCGCCGCCATGCATGCGCCCGCCGGCGTGCAGCGCTGGCCCGGCATGCAGTCGGGGTCGACGTTGCACTCGACGCAGACCCCGCGCGTCGCGTGGCACACCTGCCCGTTGGCCGAGCACTCTCGCGACGAGCGACAGCGCGGCGACGGCAGATCGCAGACGCCCCTCGTGCACTCCTGCCCCGTGGGGCAGTCGAGGTCCGTCACGCAGTCGACGCAGTAGCCCGCCGCGACGTCGCACACCTGCTCGGGGCACATGCGCGACGAGGTGCAGGCGACCCTGGGCACGCACCGCCCCTGCCTGCACGCCGCGTCGGAGCCGCAATGCGACGAGTTGAGGCATTGCACGCAGGCCCCCTGCGCCCGGAGGCAGTAGCGCGCCGTGCCGTTGCACTCTGCGTTCGTCGCGCACCGCGACGACGCGTCGCTCGAAGGAGCGTCGAACGTCGCCGCGTCGGTTGCCGGAGGCGGCGTTCCGAGCGGCGTGGGTTCGCAGGCGATCGCGAACGCGATGAGCAGAAGCAGGCAGAAGCCACGGACAAGCATCGTTGACCCTCCTCCGGGCGACACGGCGCCCTCCGCGGCGGATGCTATCGCAACTGTTCGCGCCGCATGAAGCGTCGTCGACGGCGGGTGATGGCCTGACTCATCGCGTCGTCAGGCCACGCATGCGTCGGCCCCCACCCCCAACCCCGCCCCCGCCTCGGGGGCAGAGGAGTCAGACGAGATCGAGAGCACAGGTTCCCAGCGTTGAAACGCTTTGCCCAACGCGCTCCATGAGCGAAGCGCTCTCGACATGCTCTCACCTTCTGGCCCCTCGCCCCCGGGGCGGGGGCGAGGTTGGGAGTGGGGGCCGCGCGAGTCAGGCCATGCAGTGCAACGAGTCAGGCTATCGCCCGACGGCGCCGTCGCGCCTGCCGGCAGCCCGGCGTCGAGGTCGCCCGCGGGGAGCTGCAGCGTGCGCAGCGCGGTGAGGCGCTCGACGCCGCGCAGGGCGAGCCTCGCGAGCGAGAGCGCTTCGGTCGCGACGGGGAGCGCCGCGAAGGGCACGCCGGCGGGCAGCGTCGGCAGGTCGTGGAAGGGCGCGTCGATCTCGTGCAGGAGCCGCGTGTACATGCGGGCGATTGGTACACGAAGTCACCGGGGCGCGCGGCAGCGCGGGTGTGGGGCCGGCGCCCGCTCGCGGACGACGGGTCGAGGGCTGGACGTCCTCGCGCGGACGACGGGTCGGGGGCTGACGTCGGCTTGCGGATTACGGGTCGGGGGCTGGACGTCCTCGCGCGGACGACGGGTCGGGGGCTGGACGTCGGGTTCAGATCGCGGAAATTACGCCGATGTCAGTGATTCTCTCCACGCGGGCGTTGCTTCACCGCATC
>JBDHVF010000696.1:0-4782 GCA_039809605.1 Polyangiales bacterium
CGACGCGCGGTCGCGCCGCGAGCGCCTCGCACCGCGGCCACGGGCGCCGCACGAAGGGAGGCGCGTGATGCTCGCCGCGTCCAACGGCCCGAAGCGCACGCGGCGGCGTCTCCACGACGACGGCGAGGCGCCCCGCGAGCAGCACGTCGCGGACGAGTGCCCGCGCTGCGGCGCCGCACGCCTCGTGACGCCGTGCTCGGGCTGCCCCGCGTGGTTCGTCGTGTGCGACTGCCTCGCGAGCGGCGTGCCGCTCTACGAGTGCTACCTCGCCGACGACCGCTGCGTGCGGTGCCGCCGCGCCACGGCACGCGCAGAACGGCGGTCGGTGCAGCGCGACCGCGACACGCTCGACACCTACGACGGGGAGGAGGAGTAGCCATGGAAGCGCCCGCGAAGCGCCGCCCGCGGCGCCCTCGTCGCCCCACGCCGTACGTCGGCCCGCCGTGCCTCGCGTGCGGTCACGACACGCTGGTCGTGCCGTGCGTCCGTCGCGAGTGCGGCCGGTGGTTCGTGCTCTGCGGCGGTTGCGCCGACGAGCTCGACCGCTACGTCGAGACCGACGGGCGCTGCCCCTACTGCCGCGTGCAGTAACCGCACGGGCGGCGCCCGCAACGTCCCTCACGCGCGGCGGGGTGCGCGTGGGGGACGCCTCTCACGCCCCGCCGTGCCCTCCGCGCCGCGCAGTCGCGGGGAGCGCGCTCGGACTCGTCTGCGCTCGCGCACAACGAAAGAGAGTGTCGATCATGGGTCACGTCGTTCGTCTGTCGTCTGCCGCCCGTCACGCCGTCGGTCTGCGCCCGATGCTCCGTCGGAAGCACCACCGCCAGCGCCTCCGTCCGTCGCACCACGTCAACCGCCGCGCGTGGGCGCGCACCCGCGAGATGCACCGTGCGCTGCGCGCGCCCTCGTGGCGCGACGACGCTCCGCCTCCGCGCATAGTCGTCACTTCTCACGCGTGCGAGGGCGGGCCTCCGCTTCGCCCTCGCCACGCGTGGCGTCCTTCGCGTCGCTGATCTTCGCGTCGCCCTTCGGCGGTCGGCCGCGCTTGCGAACGAGCGGCGGCGCGGGTTCGTAGAGGTCGCGCACGTCCACGCCAAAGCCATCGACGAGACGGGCCACGGTCGCCGCGGTGATGTTGGTGCGACCGGACTCGACCATGCGCAGGAGCGTCACGTCGAGGTCGCCGCACTGGAACGCGCACTCCTCCTGCGTCCACCCCCGCTCCGCGCGGAGCCGACGAACGTTCGACGCCACGCGCTCGACCACCGCGCGATACGTGGGGCCGAACAGTTGGACGCGACTCTCGGCGCGTTTCTTCACAAGCGCGGCGTAGGCGCCGCTTTCCGCTAGCAACCAGGGAGCAAGTTACATACAAAACCCACGGCGGCACTTCCGCCGCGAGGGAGGACACGATGAGGGGTTCATTGCGAGTGCTTGCGGCGCTTCTCAGCGCCGTGCTGATGGCGTGCAGCCCGGGGCCGAGCGGCGGCGTGACGTGCGGGGCCGGACTCACTGCGTGTGACGGCGCCTGCCGTGATACGCAGACCGACACGCGCAACTGCGGCTTCTGTGGCAACGGGTGCTCGCTTGGGCAGTCGTGCAGCGGCGGTGCGTGTCGCTCGGCGTCGCCCGCGGCGTGTAGCGCGGCGAACCCGACGGGCGCGTGTCCGAGCGGGCAGACGTGCTTCGGGGGCGCGTGCGTGGCGTCTCCGCAGCCGTGCAGCCCCTCAAACCCGTCGGGGACGTGCCCGAGCGGGCAGACCTGCTCGGGAGGCGCCTGCACCACCCCGACGATGCCGTGCAGCCCGTCCAGCTCCACGGGAGCGTGTTCCGACGGGCAGACGTGCATCGGCGGATCGTGCTGCGCGGACTCTCGCGCATGCGGTTCGGTGTGCTGCAACGAGTCGGCGGTGTGCGTGCAGGACGCGAGCGGCAATCGGTCGTGCGCGCCGCGCTGCACGTCGAGCTCGCAGTGCCCCGCGTCGGCGAACTGTTGCCGCGCCCTCTACGACTCGACCTCCCACGCGTACGTGGGCTATGGCGCGTGCGGCGCCTTCGTGGCGGGGGAGACCGCGTGCCTCTGCGCCACCCCGTCGGACTGCGGCAGCGGCGGCGGGTGCACGCCGAACGTCGACTCCAGCGGAGTCCCTCGCCTGCCCATGACGTGCACCGCGAACGGGTGCGGCCCCTACCAGCACTGCACGGGCCTCGGGTCGTGCGGCAACGGCTACTGCAACATGTGCGACGCCGCGGGCAACTGCTACTGTGCCGCGATCTGCACCAGCGCCGCGATGTGCGGCGGCGCGGCGGGCGCCGCGTGCATGGCGCTCGCGCGCAGCAACGGCTCCTGTTCGAGCGCGCAGACCGTGTGCGTGGCGCAGTGAGGGGCACCATGACCACGCGACACCTGGCTCTCGCGGCGCTGTTCGCGCCCATGGCCCTCGGCGCCCTCGCCTCCGACGTGGGGGCGCAGATCCCGCTCCGCGTCGTGACGCTCGGGATCAACGTTGCCCCGCACAAGCCCTCGGGTGAGGCGTGGGACGCCTTCGGCGGGGCGCCCGACATCGCCATCTGCATCAACTCCGCGCTCGGCCAGCGGTGCTACGCCGCGGGCAACGGCGCGTACGCGTCGCCGTCCGCGTTCGGCCGCAGCCGGTGCCCCGACGCCTTCGCGTGCAGCTTCGTCGTCGCCGTGCCCGCGACGGGGCCGTTCAGCCTGTCGATCTACGACGTGGACCTTTCGGCGCACGACCTCATCGGTTCGTGCGCGGTCACGCCCAACGGCACCGTCGGCGTCGGCGCGTGCGGCAGCGCCACCCTCGCCGTGCGCTGAACTCACGCCCCTTCGTTCTCTACGCGAGAGGCACTGCGCTAGAACATCCCTCGGGTAAAACTCGCTTGACGCTCGCACCGTCGGCGAAACGGCCCGGACCGTCGCGATGCACTTGCCGCGGAGGCGCCTCCCTCGCAGCTCGGTCAGCCCGCTCCAGACGACGAAACCCCTGCGCTGTAGGCGTTTCACGGAGCAAGCGAGTTTTACCCGAGGGATGTTCTAGGGTCGCGCCCGCAATGGTCTCCCCGCGCGAGCCTCGCTCCCCGTGCCCTGAACGCGAACCGCTGCGATCGGACTACTACGGTAGCCCCGAGTACGACGAGGACATCCTCGCGCTCGGGAAGCGGACGCGGCGTTCCAGCGCCGCTTCTCGCCCGTGAGGCGGTAGGCCGTAGGACTCCTGTCGACCGTCGCGACGCGGGACTGCGCGCCCGCAGCACATCGTGCCAGTGCGGCGCCCCCCAGACACCGACCGTTGACGGAACCCGCGCCCGTCGTACCGAGGGGTGCCGCAAGAAACAGCGCGAAGCAACTTCCAGAACGCGGCGGATGGCTATACGTTCCACTCCGCCATGGATGCGAACGAGAAGCGGGCGAGGCTTGAGGAGGCCGCCATGGCGCTCTTGGAGAGCGCGCCGGGGCGGCGGATGCAGATCACCAACCTGAACAAAGCCCTCTTCTACTTGGACCTCACGGAGCTCCTCGTGACGGGCAAGACCCTTACGGGCGCGACCTACATCGCTCTGCAAGCTGGCCCCGTCGTCGCGAAGTATCAGGACCGCCTCGTCAAGCCGCTGGAGACGGACGGACTGGCCCGGCAGGCATCGGCTGGCGATTCGCTCCCGATCGAGGTCGTACGCTCGATGGAGACGTTCCAGTTCGTCGTGGGCGAAGCCCTCAGCCGCGCCCGCGCTGTCGCGCGACGGTTCTCGTCGATGACCGCGGCCATGGCATCGGACCTCTCCCACGAGAACCCCGGCTGGAAGATCGCGTACGCGGAAGGGCTCGGGAGTTCTGGCCCCGCCAAGCCGATCGACATGCTGATCGCGTTGCAGCAACTCGGCGATGACGACCACTGGCTCGACACGCCGCCCAGCCGCGAGGTGTGCGAAGCGTTCGCGACGGCGGCGTCCGGTGGGGAAGGCGAGCCTTGGTAGCGCTGCTTCGTCCGAGCGACATTCGATGGACCGTCGCCCCAACCGCACACGGCGCGCTCGGCCCCGTGCGCGAGGCGCTCGGGGCCGACTACAACGCCAGCAAGGCGGCGTTGCAGAAGTTGCTCTGCGACTACTTCAATCAGGGTGAATGCCTCGGTCGCCAAGGGAAGACCATCGCCCCCGTGGAGTGCGGGGTGCCACGCGCCAAGGGGTTCAAGGTCCGCTGGATGGTCCCAGGTTGCGGCAAGAGCGGTGGGTTGCGTCTCGCGGTGCTGGCCTTCTGCGAGGAGCGGCGAGTGATCCTTGCGGGCGCCTGGATGCGGATCGAAGACCCCAAGGACGCGGAGTTCGCCGCCGCGTTTGCGGAAGCGACCAAGTAGTTCGCGGTACGTCGCTGCTCGTTCGGATGCGTCGTAGAGCGTCGAGAAGTAGGCCCACGCCGCCATGCTACCCTCGCGACGCCATGGACAACGTGTACGTGAAGGTTGGCATCGCGGGCGTGACGGGCGACAGCGACATGATCCCCGGCCGCGCGCTGCGCCGCGAGGCGCTCGTCGACACGGGCGCCACGATGACGCTCGTGAGTCGCGATGTCGCCGCGCCAATCACACGATGAGGCGAGCCGCAACCACAGAGCCGGTCACTTCGAGATGGGGGACCGACATCGCGTACTCATGGACTGCACCATCGGCGGGGCCAACGCGAACGTCGCGAACGCGACCTCGTTCCTCGATGTGGTCGAGCGGCAGGTTCTCAGCGCGCGCGGCGCCGACCAGCACATCTCCCGCACGT
>JBDHVF010000697.1:0-4780 GCA_039809605.1 Polyangiales bacterium
TCGAAATGCCCACGGCATTCCTTCGCCGTCGCTCCTTGCCCGACTCGCGGCTCCTTGCGGAACCGCAGGTTTGCACCGGGAAACGCTCTCACCGCCCCGCGAGCTGCTGCACGCGCTGGATGTACGCCGCGTCGGCGAGCACGCCCGCGAGCCGCGCGCGGGTGCGCGCGAAGGCCGCCTCCCAGCGCGCGCGCTCGGCGGGCGTCACGGCGTCGACCGTGAGCCCGCGGTTACGCATCGGCGCGACGGCGCCGTCGTCGTCGCGGCGTACGTTGCGCACGAGGAGCCCGCAGTACTGCGCCGCCGTCTCGCGCAGCGCCGCGCGCTGCTCGGGCGAGAGCGACTCGACCTGGGCGCGGCCGAACACCACCGCGCCGACCTCGACCGCCACGCGCAGGTCGGTCATGTGCGACACGTGCGCGGCCCACTGGAGCGAGGCCACCGCGAGCGGCGGCGCGATCACCGTGTCGACCGTGCGCGTCTGGAGCGAGGTGAGCACCTCGGGGAGCTGCATCGGCACGCCGCGCACGTGCAGCTCCTCGTAGAGCGTGGGGCTGAGCAGGTCGTCGCTCCAGAGGAAGAGCTTCGTGCGGGCGAGGTCCTCGGGCGCGCGCACGGCGCGGTCGGAGAAGACCCGGTCGGTGCCCACGTCGCCCCATCCCACGAGCGAGAAGCCCGCCTGCTCGAAGGCCCTCTCGAGCTCGGGCCGCAGCGCGTCGCGCGCGCGGTCGAGGGCGTCGTCGTCGGCGAACAGGCCCGGCGCCTGGAGCACCAGCGTCGGGCGGTGGATCAGCGCGAGGCCCACGGCCGAGAGCGCGCCGCCGTCGAGGCGCCCCGAGCGGATCTTGCGCACCACCTCGCCCTCGTCGCCCTGCACCCCGTTGGGGTAGATGCGAAACGAGAGCGTGTTCGAGGTGCGGCGGCGCAGGTCGCGGTTCCACGCCTCGAGCGTGCGGAGCCAGGTCGAGCCCACGGGCGCCAGCGTCGCGAGCGAGAGCGTGCGCGTCGACGACGTGGGCGTCGCGTCGGGCGGCGGGGCCGTGACATCGGGCGCCGCGGCGACGTCGGCGGCGCTCGCGTCGCGCACGCCCGCGTCGGCGCGCGCGGCAGGCCGCACCGGAGACCGCGCGGGCTGGGCGAGCACGAAGAGCGGCAGCGCCGCGATGAGGGCGCCGGCTGCGGTCGGGAGGAGCGTTCGGAGCGGGCGCATCAGCGGGTCTCGGTGGCGGGCTGGGAGGGTTCGTCGGGCGAGAAGGCCGTGTCGGTCTCGTCGAGGTATCGCTCGGCGCGGCGCTTCGCGACGAGGTTGGCGAGGCGCTCGTCGGGCATCACGTCGCCCGCGTCGAGCACCTCGCGCAAGAGGCGCTGGTAGAGCGCGCGGTCTTGCACCATCACCGCGTAGGTGCGGGCGTAGAGCACCTGCCACGTGAGGTAGTGGCGCTCGGAGGCCGCGAGGGCGCGCTCGAACTCGGCGCGCGCGAGGTCGGGCCGGCCGCCCGCCGCCTGCGGCGTGCTCGCGTGGTAGACGCCGAAGAACGCGTGGATCGAGCCGTGCGCGAAGTCGGGGTCGAGCTCCCTCGCGCGCTCGGCGAGGGCGACGGCGAAGGGCAGGTCGAGCAGCGCGTCGGTGTCGTCGACCGAGACGCCGACGAGCGAGGCCCACGCGTTGGCCGTCCAGAAGAGCGCCGGCACGTCGTCGCGGTCGTCGAAGCGCTGGAGGTACTGCTTCCACGCGGGGAGCCCGGCGCGCACGCGGCCCTCGGGGCCTCCGTCGACCGATTCGCGCGCCGCGAGGAGGCGCATGCCGAAGAGCTTCGCGCGGCGGTAGGCGGCCTGCGCGCGCGCCCGGTAGCGCCGCTCGCCCGCCTCGTCGTCGGCCGACCGCGCGCGCTCGAGGCGGTCTTCGAGAAAGGCGTAGCCGTAGGCCGCGTAGCCCTGCACGAGCTCGACGAGCACGTCTTCGTTGTCTTGCGCGACGCGCCAGACGCTCTCCATCGTGACGAGGCTCGCGGGCACGCTCTCCTCGGCGAACTCGAGGTCTTCGAGCGTGTTGAACTGCGGCGCGCTCGCGTGGAGCAGGTCCGCCGTCGAGTCGGCCGTCAGCCTGCGGAAGCTGCACGCCCCGGCCAGCACCGCGAGAATCACCATCGCCTTCGCGCGCACCACGGGTCACTCCTCGGGCGCGGAGGAGACGCCATGTGCGCCGCCGGAGTCAAACCCCTTCGCGGGCGACGGAGCGGCGCGCGCCCCTACCGCTCCTCGCGCGCCTCGGACCACATCTTCTCGGCGAGCGCGCGGGCCTCGTCGCTCACGGCCGCGTCGTCCGATGCCACGACCGCCTCGGGGGGCGGCGCCTCGACGCGCACGGCGCTGCGGCGCATCGCCTCGGCCTGGCGTCGCACCTTCTCGTTCTCGACGCGCTGGGCGACGGACTGCGCCCACCGCAGGGGCAGCCGCCACGCCTCGTAGCCGTCGAGCGGTCGCACCGGCATGAGGTTGAGCGCGATGAGAAAGCCGTTGCCCTCGGTGAGCGCGCGCGCGGCCTCGGCGGCCCACGGGTGCGACGGCGCCCCGAGCGCGTGGAGCGCGGCGCGCGCGAGCGCATAGATCACGGCCTGCACGAGCACGCCGCCCCAGGCGACCTTCGAGCGCTCGACCTCGGTGAGGTCTCCCTCGTACTCGCACAGGCCGCCGACGGGCATGACCTTCACCGCCGTCACGCGCGCGCCGTAGCGCCGCGCGAGCCACGCGTGACCGAGCTCGTGCGCGAGGACGAGCAGCGCGCCGGCGATCCAGTAGCCGGGGAGCACGCGCATCCCGTCGAGCAGGTAGAGCCCCACGGGGATCGACCAGTGGAAGAGCAGCGGCGCCCCGCGCCAGCGGCCGAGGCGCACGAAGCCCGAGGCGTTCCATCGGGAGGGGGCTTCGCGCGGCGGCGCCTTGCGGGGCATACGCGGGGGATCGTAGCGCGCCGGTCAGAACCGCGCGCGGAGCTGCGTGAGGTCGAAGACGGTCGCGCGGAGGAGGCGCGTGGCGGGGTCGGTCTGCCACCGCAGCGGGTCGTCGGACGTGGGCTCGGCGAGCACGGGCACCGCCACGCCGCGCGCCATGGTCGGGTCGAGCGAGGGGTCGCCCACGTGGAAGACGTGCGCGCCGGGGTGCAGGTCGTGGACGAGCCTCCGCGCGTCGACGCCCCAGGCTACGCGGCTGCGGCGGACCACCTGCTTGTCGGACGCGAAGGGCGTCGCGAGGCTCGAGAACGTGACGTCGACCGCGCCCGTCTCGACCACCATCACGCGCGGCGCGACGAGGGCGTGCAGGTCCGACGTGTCGATGTACTCCTCGACGTCGGCGTAGCGCCAGCGCCAGCAGGGGTGGTTGCCGTGGTTGCGCATCACCGCGAGGTCGGGCGCGAAGCCCGCGGCCACGACGGCGCCCACGCGCAGGTCGAGCGCGCCGAAGACCGTGGCCACCTCGGCCCCCATCGAGAGCCCCGTGGCGATCACCCGGCCGGGGTGCGCGCCGTAGTGCGCGAGCGCGTAGTCGAGGGCGCGCATGGCGTCCCAGGCGCGCTCGCCGTCCTCCTCCCAGTCGGTGTCGAAGCCCGCCGAGGCGATCGCGGGGTGCGTGCCGTTGCCGTGCGCCGCGTCGTCGCCGTTGGCGATGTCGCCGTAGAGGTCGGCGCGGTCGGCGACGGGGCGGTGCCCGACGTCGACCGCGAGCACGAGGTAGCCGCGGCGCGCGTACGCGTCGCCGTACCAGTAGGCCGAGTGGGGGTCCATCACGGTGCGGGCGCTGCCCCAGTGGCCGTTGAAGGCCACGGCCAGGGGGTAGCCGCCGGGCGGGGGCGCGGCGTTCGGGCGGGCCAGCAGGGCGTGCGAGGTGCGCACGATGTCGGGGCCGCCGTGGGGGTCGGCGATCGTGTGCTCGAAGCGCAGCTCGGCGAGCGTGTAGCCGTCGTCGCGCGTGGCGGCGCCCAGGTCGGCGACGGCCGCCGCGGTGGCGGTCGAGGGGGTCACGTCTTCGCGCGCCACGGCGACGCGCGTGGCGGCGGCGGGGGCGCCGTTCATCATCAAGCGCGCGAGCCGGCGGCGCGTGCGCTCGCGCCACGCCGCGGCCTCCGACTCGGGGCGCGCGGCGAGGCCGTGCGAGAGCACCTCGGCGCGGGCGCCGGTCCACCCGACCACGGTTGCGCCCTGCGCGCGCGTGGCCTCGGCGCGCAGGGAGCGGCCCGACGCGGCGCCTTCGAACGACCAGAGCGCGTCGCCGCGGGCGACGGTGAACGCGAGGCGCTGGCCGTCCCAGGCGACGCCCTTGAGGTCGCGCTCGAGCTCCTCGGCCGCGGCGCCGGCGCCGTCGCGCGCGTAGACCTTGAGCGTGCCGATCATCGCGCCCGAGGGCTCGCGGTCGACGCGCAGCCGCGCGCGCAGCCCGTCGTCGGAGCGCAGGTCCCACGCGCGCGGGACGATGTCTCGGTCGAGGGAGGCGCTCCAGCCCGTGACGTGGCCCGTGTACTGCGTCGCGCCGGGCGCGGCGTCGCCCACGGCCCGCGCGAAGCGCCCGGTCATCACCCCGTCGGCGGCCTCGACGTCGAACCAGTAGCGCGCGCCCGCGCTCTCGTAGCGGAAGCGCAGCCGCCCGCGCGCGGCGTCCCACGCGACGTCGGCGAGGGGCGCCGCGGCGACGCCCTCGGGCTCGAGCGCGCCCGCGAGCGCCCCCGTGGCCCCGTCGCGCAGGAGCGTGAGCGCGTACCGCGCGGCGCCCGCGGTGAGGTACCACG
>JBDHVF010000698.1:0-4780 GCA_039809605.1 Polyangiales bacterium
CGCGAGCGCGCCCCCGGCCGCGACCTTCGGCCGCCCGGTCGAGCCTCTCAGCCTCGCGACGCCCGCGAGCCCCGACGCGCCCGCCACGCTGGCCGCGCGCGTTCGGGCGCGGCGCGCGCCTTCGAGTCAGCCGTCCCCGCCCCGCGCTCCGGCGCGCGGGCCGTCGAAGCGTCGCCCCACGGTTGCGCAGTCTCCGCGCGAGGGAGGCTCGGTCGAGGCGATGCTCGCCCGGCGTCGCGAGCGCCCTTGAACGCCGCGCGACCCCCGGCGCAACCACGGTCAGGGATCGCGCGGCGACCCGAGTCGCGGTATACGCTACGACCCCTTCTACGAGCGCTCTGAAATGTCGCGACAGCTCTTCGAATACCACCCCGTGATCGGGTACCGCTTCGTGCCGAACCTCAAGGCTCGCGTGGCGCACGAGAGCGGCGGGTACCTGGTGCAGACCAACGAGTCGGGCTTCCGGTCGAACCGCGCGTTCGTGCGCGAGCGCACGCCGGGCACGCGGCGCGTGCTGCTCTTCGGCGACTCGTTCACCGCGGGCGACGGGGTGTCGAACGGGCGGCGCTACTCCGAGGGGCTCGAGGCGAAGGTGCGCGACCTCGAGGTCTACAACTACGGCCTGTCGGGCACGGGCACCGACCAGCAGTACCTCGCGTGGCGCGAGCTCGCGCGCGGCGTCGAGCACGACGCGGTCGTGATCGCGGTGCTCGTCGAGAACGTGCGGCGCGTCATGGCGCGCTACCGCCGCTACCACGACGCGAGCGGGCGCGAGCGCAACTACGCCAAGCCGTACTACACGCTCGACGGCGACGCGCTCTCGCTCCACAACGTGCCCCCGCGCAAGGAGCCCTTCGAAGAGAGCGAGCTGCCGCCCGAGGAGCGCGAGGCCGTCGACCGCGGCGGGCGCTTCGCGCTCCTGCGCCAGGTGGTGACCGCGGTGGGCGCCAAGGACGTCGTGCAGCGCCTCACGCGCTACCAGCCCGTGCCCGACTACGACTCGCCCACGACGCCGGGCTGGAGGCTCATGCGCGCGATCCTCACGCAGTGGGCGCGCGCCTCCGAGCGGCCCGTGCTGCTCATGCCCCTGCCGCTCTACCAGCACGTCGAGGAGACGTGCGACGCGACGGGCTACCAGTCGCGCTTCCGCGAGCTCGCCGCGGAGCTCGGGTGCGCCCTGCACGACCCGCTGCCCGACCTGCTCCGCTACCCGATGGAGCAGCGCCGGCGCTTTCGCTTCGCCGAGGACGTGCACCCGACGCCCGAGGGCCACGAGGCGCTCGCCGCGTCGCTGGCGCCCTCGCTCGAACGGCTCCTGCCCGCGGCCCGCTGAGACAAGAACCCCACACGCACAGGTCACACGCCGATGGCGAAGACGATCCTCGGAATCTCGGCCTTCTACCACGACTCGGCGGCGGCGCTGGTGCAGGGCGGCGAGGTCGTCGCCGCGGCCCAGGAGGAGCGCTTCTCGCGCAAGAAGCACGACCCGCGCTTCCCGCGCCACGCGATCAACTACTGCCTCGAGGAGGCCTTCGTCGAGGCGCAGGACCTCGACGCCGTGGTCTTCTACGACAACCCCATCGCCACCTTCGACCGCGTGGTCGAGAACGCCGTCGCCGCGGGGCCGCGCGGGCGCGAGCAGTTCGTGAAGGCCGCGGGCTCGATCCTCGGCAACAAGCTCTGGGTCAACGAGCACGCGCGCCGCGCCCTGGGCTCGCTCGGCCGCGAGGGCCGCGCGCTCTTCACCGAGCACCACATGGCCCACGCCGCGAGCGCGTTCTACCCGTCGCCCTTCGAGCGCGCGGCGATCCTCACGCTCGACGGCGTGGGCGAGTGGGCGACGACGAGCCTCGGCGTGGGCGAAGGGGGCCGCGTCGAGCTCTTCGCCGAGATCGACTACCCCCACTCGCTGGGCCTGCTCTACAGCGCCTTCACGTCGTTCTGCGGCTTCAAGGTCAACTCCGGCGAGTACAAGCTCATGGGCCTCGCGCCCTACGGCGAGCCCCGGTACTACGACGCCATCCGAGAGCACCTCATCGACGTGCGCGACGACGGCTCGTACCGCCTCGACACGTCGTACTTCGGGTACATCGAGGCGATGGCGATGACCAACGAGCGCTTCGCCGCGCTCTTCGGCGGCCCCGCGCGCGAGCCCGAGTCGCGCATCACGCGCCGCGAGATGGACCTCGCCGCCAGCGTGCAGAAGGTCACCGAAGAGGTCGTGCTCAAGACCGCGCGCCACCTGCGCAAGACCACCGGCGAGAGGAGCCTCGTGATGGCCGGCGGCGTGGCGCTCAACTGCGTCGCCAACGGCAAGCTCGTGGCCGAGGGCGTGTTCGACAACCTGTGGATCCAGCCCGCCGCGGGCGACGCGGGCGGCGCGCTCGGCGCGGCCCTGCTCGCCAGCCACATGTACTTCGGCGAGCCCCGCAAGGTGGGCCCGCGCGGCCGCGACGGGCAGAAGGGCAGCTACCTCGGCCCGCGCTACTCGAGCGACGAGGTGAAGGCCTTCCTCGACCGCCACGGATACCCCTACACGCGCATCGCCGACCGCGCCGAGCGCGCCCGCTTCGTCGCGGGCAAGCTCGCCGAGGGGCGCATCGTGGGCTGGCTCTCGGGCCGCATGGAGTTCGGGCCCCGCGCCCTCGGGGCCCGGTCGATCCTGGGCGACCCCCGCAACAAAGAGACCCAGTCGGTGATGAACCTCAAGATCAAGTACCGCGAGTCGTTCAGGCCCTTCGCGCCGAGCGTGCTGCGCGAGCGCTGCGCCGACTACTTCGAGCTCGGCGGCGAGAGCCCGTACATGCTGCTCGTCGCGCCCGTGCGCGAGGAGCGGCGCATCGCGATGGACACGGCGCGCTTCCGCGGCGGCGACGACGACATGCTCGCGGTGCTGCACCAGCCGCGCAGCGACGTGCCCGCGGTCACGCACGTCGACTACTCGGCGCGCATCCAGACGGTCGACGCCGAGACGCACCCCGACTACCGCGCGCTGCTCGAGGCGTTCGAAGAGGTCACGGGCTGCGGCATGCTGGTGAACACCTCGTTCAACGTGCGCGGCGAGCCCATCGTGTGCACTCCGCAGGACGCCTACCGCTGCTTCATGCGCACCGAGATGGACCTGCTGGTGCTCGAAGACTTCGTGCTCTGGCGCAAGGAGCAGCCCCGCTTCGACGACCAGGAGAACTGGAAGGAGACCTATGAGCTCGACTAGCCCCGACGCCTCCGCCGCGCTAGGCGCCCTCTTCGACGAGGTGATCGCGCCGAGGTCGACGCGCGCCGAGCCCTTCGCGTCGAAGCCCGACCCCGCGGCCGCGACCTACTACGTGCGGCGCCCGCGCGCCGCGATGACCCGCGAGGAGTTCTCGGCCCCGTCGAGCGACGGGTTCGACGACTTCGAAGCGCGCCTCGCCGCGCACTGGCGCGCGCTCGGGCGCGACGACCTCGCCGCCGAGGCCCCGCGCTTCGCCGCCGCCGCGCGCGCGGCGTACGCGCTGGGCGACCAGAGCGCCGAGGTCTCGCCCTTCGTGTACGTGATGTTCTGAGCGATGCAGTTCGCCATCCGACGCGAGAAGCTGCTGCTCGCGCGCGCGCTCGAGCGCACGGGGCTGAGCCGCGCGCTCCTGTTCGCGCAGGCGGCCCTGCGGCGCCGGGGCTACGTGCGCGTGGTCAACTACCACGGCACGCCGCCCGAGCACGCCGCGTCGTTCGAACGTCAGATGGCCTTCTACGCCGAGCATTTCAGCCCCGTGACGCGCGGCGACCTCGACCGGCTCTTTCGCGACGGGCGCTGGGTCGCGCCCCGGCCCGGGCTGCTGATCTCGTTCGACGACGGCCTGCGCACCAACTTCGACGTCGCCGCGCCCCTGCTCGAGCGCTACGGCTTCACGGGCTGGTTCTTCGTGCCCGTGGGCTTCATCGACGAGCCGCCGGCCACGCAGGTGCGCTACGCCCACGAGCACCTCATCCAGGTCGACCACACGCCGCCCGACGGGCGCGTCGCGATGTCGAGGGACGAGCTCCGCGCGCTCTCGCGCCGCCACGTCGTGGGCTGCCACACGCGCACGCACCTGCGGCTCGAAGACGGCGTGCCCCCCGCGCGCCTCGAGGACGAGATCGTCGCGGCCCGCGCCGACCTCGAGGCCGCGCTCGGGCGCGCGGTCGACACCTTCTGCTGGGTCGGCGGCGAGGAGCACACCTACTCCGCCGAGGCCGCGCGCGTGGTGCGACGCGCGGGCTACCGCTACGCGTTCATGACCAACAACGCGCCCCTCACGCACCGCGCCGACCCCATGCAGATCCAGCGAACCAACATCGAGGCCGCGTGGTCGCTCGACGTGCTGCGCTTTCAGCTCTCGGGCGTGATGGACGCGCTCTTCACCCCCAAGCGCGCCCGCGTGAACAGGCTCACCGCGCGGTGAGGGCGGTCAGTTGAGCGTGACGGCGAGCGAGGTGCGCACCGCGCTGCCCTCGCCGAGCGAGCGGATCTGCGTCGACGAGCGGTTCTCGATGCACGTCGTGAGCATCGGGTCGGAGCGGTCGGAGACCTGCAGCGAGACCTGGCCGCTCTCGTTGACCGAGACGTTGATCGAGAGACGGCGCGCGGGCGCCGCGGGGTTGCGCAGCTTGAACTGATCCCAGCAGCGCCGCACGACGCCGCTGCGATCGACCAGGTCGACCGCCGTGCGCTCGCGCACCACGTCACGCGTGTGGGTCGAGCCCAGCGCCGACACCGTGCCGGACTGCTGCGCGGCCGGCGGCGCGCTCGCGCCGGGCGACG
>JBDHVF010000699.1:0-4779 GCA_039809605.1 Polyangiales bacterium
GAGGCGACGGTCTATCTCGTGCTCGCCTTCCTGCCGGCCGCGGTGATAGCGATGCCGCGGCGCCCCGTGATGGCGCGGCCCACGCGGGCCACGGCCGCGGCGTAGCGGGCGTCTTCGCGCGCCGAGGCGTGGCGCGGCGGGAGCCTCAGGCGCAGCGTGCCGGGCGCCCAGGGCTTGTCGCCCGCGGCGCCCACGAGGCCCACGCGCACGCGGTGGAGCGCGCGCAGCGGCGCGAAGCGCACGTCGTCGTCGGGGCCGCGCTGGAGGTGGACGACCTCGCGCACGCAGGGGGCGATCGCGGCCACCTGCGCGTCGGTGAGCCCGGTCGTGTCGAGCACCGCGAGCGCGGTCGTCGTTGCGTGGCGCGCGAGGAACTCTCCGAACGCCTCGCCCGCGCGCCCGTCGGCGGGGAGCGAGACCTCGAGCACGGGCGCGTCGTCGGGCGCGGCGGCCTTCGCGGCGCCGTCGAAGCGCACGCGCACGAGCGAGGCCGCGTCGCGGTAGGCCTCGCGGAGCTGCTCGACCAGCAGCTCGCCGAAGGGCCCCGGCGCGACGCCCGCGGGCCCCACGACCGCGCGCAGGTCGACGGCCGACGCGCGCGGGGCCGCGGCGCTCACCGAAGCGCGGCCGCGCGAGCGCTGGAGCGAGGGGATGCGCACGACCTCGACGGCGTCGCGCGCGCGCAGCTCGAGGGGCTCGGGCACGTGGCGCGAGAGCGCGAGGTCGCAGAGGATCTCGCCCGCGTGCACGGTGTCGACCACGACCGCGGCGCCGCCCTCGTGGCGCACCGCCTCGAGCGCGCCGCGCAGGAGGTAGAACGCGCCGAAGGCCGGCGCGCCCTGCGTGACGATCGTCGCGCCCGCGGGGAAGCGCTCGACGACGGCCTCGTCGAGCCGGTCGCGCAGCCGGCGCATGTTCACGGCGCCCGCGAGCGACGAGCGCTTGAGCGCGGCGACGATCTCGCGCTCGTGGTCGCGCAGGGTCGCCAGGTCGTGGATGGCCTCGGCGAGCGACCGCGACGCCGCCACGAGCGGATGCAGCGCCTCGCCCGGCAGGCGCAGCACCGTCGAGGGGCAGAGCGTCCGCGCGCTCATGAGCCGCGCCGGCAGGCCCGCCACGGCCGCGCCTCCGAAGAGCGCGCCGCGGCGCAGCACGCGGTTCGACGGCGCCGCGCCGCCCCGCACGGCGCGGGTGAGCACCACCTCGCCGTCGGCCACCATGAAGAACTCCCTCGGGGGGGGGCCCCACTCGATGAGCTCCTCGTCGGCGGCGACGGGCTGCACCGTGCACGCGCTCACGAGGGCCTCGCGGGTGGGGGCGTCGACGCGCGCGAGCGCGTGGCATTCGTGCAGTACTTCGAGGATCTTCGTGCGGTCCATGGCGCCCGCGCAGGCGACCACGACCGCGGGCGGGCGGTCAAGCCTGCGCGGCGGGGGCCGAGCGCGCGGGGGGCGCGAGGCGGGCGGCGTGGATGCCGAAGGCGCGCGCCATGAGCCAGTCGGTCCAGGCGCTGGGGAGGTTCTCGACGAAGAAGAGCGTCACGCGGGCGCTGAAGGGCGCGACGTAGCGGGCGGCGGGGCGGCGCGCGGTGACGGCGCGCTCGATCACGCGGGTGATGACCTCGACGGGCGCGCTCATCGCGTCGGTCTGCGCGCGCAGCGCCTCGGAGCGCGCGTAGATCGACGCCCACGGCGACGACTCGGAGCGGTACTTCTCGACGCCCTTCATGCTGGTGGAGGCGAAGCTCGTGCGGGTGGCGCCGGGCTCGATGAGCACCACGCGCACGCCGAAGGGCGCGAGCTCGACGCGCAGCGCGTCGGAGAGCGACTCGACCGCGTGCTTGGTGCCGTTGTACCCGCCGAACATGGGGAAGGTCATGCGCCCGCCGACCGAGCTCACGTTGAGCACGCGCCCCTCGCCCTGCGCGATCATCTTCGGCACGAACGCGCGCGTGACGGCCATGAGCCCGAACACGTTGGTCTCGAACATCGCGCGCAGGTCCGCGTCGGACATCTCGAGCGCGGGGGCGGCCCAGCCGTAGCCCGCGTTGTTGATCAGCACGTCGACCCCGCGGCCCCCGGTGCGCGCGTCGACCTCGCGCGCCGCCGCGTCGATCGACGCCTGCGAGGTCACGTCGAGCGCGAGCGTCTCGACGCGCCCGCCCGACTCCGTGGCCAGCGACGCGAGGGCCTCGGCGTTGCGGCCCGAGGCGATCACGCGAAAGCCCTTCGCGGCGAGGTGGAGCGCGGCGTCGCGGCCGATGCCCGAGGTGGCGCCCGTGATGAGGATCGTCGTGCCGGCGTTCGTCGTGGTCATGGTGGTGTCTCCTTGAGAATGAACGTTCATTCTGTCAGCGAGCGAAGATCGGGGGCGCCCCACGTCGGGAGCGTCCCACCGTCCCCGCGGGGTTCAGCGCCGGATGGCCTCCCAGAGGCAGCTCTCGGCAGCGGCGAGGTTCTCTTTCGAAAGCGCGAGGTGGTCTTCCCAGCCCGCGCGCACGACCCCGATGAACGCGCCCCACACGAGCGCGATGAGCAGCTCGGGGGGGCCGGACTTCAGGGCCTCCTGCCGTTGGGACTGCTCCACGAAGGCCCGCACGGGCAGCATGAGCTGCTGCTCGGTGACGCGGCTCGTCTCGTCGAGGTAGCCGCCGTGGTGGTGCATCTCGAGAAAGGCCACGGCCTTCGGGTGAGCCTTCGCGAAGCGCACCATGCGCCGCCACATCTCGGCGAACTGCGCCCGCACCGTCGCGTCGGCCGGAAAGTCGTGCATGAGCGCCCTGGCGAACTCGCCCTTCCACCGGCGGTAGAGCTCGTTGACCAGGGCCTCCTTGCTCTCGAAGTAGCGGTACACCGTGCCCGCCCCCACGCCCGCTCGCTCGGCCACCAGCGGCACCGCCGTGCCGTGAAAGCCCCGCTCGGCGAACAGCTCCAGCGCCGCCGCGAGGATCGCTTCACGCTTCGGCGCGTGCTCTGACTCGGCCCGGGAGCTCATCGGCGAGCGGAATAATCATTCCGCGATCGAGGCCTGTCAACGGGGCTCAGAGAGAAATTCCGCCGAGGATGGGTACGGTGCCCACGCGCACGCTCGGGTCTTCGGCGGTGAGGGCGTCGACGAGGCGGGGCATCTTCATCGCGGGCAGCGGGCGCGCGCCGGCCGAGAGCGGCGAGAAGAAGTCGTCCCAGTGCGAGAGGAGCACCGCGCCGGGCCTGAGCGCGCCCATCACGCGCGGGGCGAAGCGCGCGGTGGTGGTCCAGCCCGCGACGCAGCAGAGCAGCAGGTCGGCGCCGGGCGCCGGGGCGCCGTCGACGAGGTCGGCGCTGCCGAGGTGATAGATCCGCCGCCCCGCGACGCGCACGTCGACCGAGAAGACCGCGCCGCAGCGGTAGCCCGACACGCCGAGCGGGAGCTCCGCGCAGTCGGCGATGTCTCCCTCGAAGGGAACGCGCCCGAGCGCGAAGGCCGAGTGGGCGCTCGGCACGAAGCGCAGTTCGAAGGGCCCCACCTCGGCGCGGTGGGGCTCCCGCGCGACGCGCGACTCGACGTCGACGACCCGCGCCTCGGCCACGCCCGCCGCGCGGCAGAGCCGGGCGCACGAGCGCGAGCCGTACACCGTGGCGCCCGTGGCCTTCGCGATGGCGGGTACGTCGAGCGCGTGGTCGAAGTGCGTGTGCCCCGCGACGATGGCGTGGGCGCGCGGCGCGTGCCTCGCCACGAGCGCGGCGTCGCTGGTGAGACCGCCGCGCAGGCACCGCAGGAGCGAGGCGCGCGTGAGGTACGGGTCGATGAGCACCACGTACCCGTCGTGCTCGATGGAGAAGCCCGCGGTGCCGAGCCAGGTCACGCGCACGGGCGCGCGGCCCGCGGGCACGGTGAACGCGTCGGGGGCGAAGGCGATGTCATCAGGTCGCACGCCGCGGAGGATAGAGCATTCCCCTCGCATCCCGGCGCCCCTCCGACCGTCTCCTCGGTGTTCAAGGGGGCCGAGAGACCTCTCGAAGGGACTCTCCCGTGAACACAAGCGCGTCGCGCGGGGACGCTCGCTCGTCGGCGATCACCTCCACGAGCTCCATGCACGACCGCTGTCGCTCGGGCCCACGGTCGCGCGTCCTGAGCCTGGCGGTGCTCGGCGCCAGGCAGCTCCCGGTCCGACGACTCCACGCGCGAGACGACGCGGAGCAGCCTTCGACTGCCTGACCGAATCGTCAGCAGTGCCAGAGCGTCGAGCCCATCGGCGCCGGGGGCGGCGGCTCCTCGGCCGTGAGGTAGTCCAACGTCGCGAGCCCGACGCCCGCGAGCGCGAGCGCCGCGAGCAGCGCGACGACCCCCGCGACCACGCGTCGACCGCCGCGCCAGAGTCGACGCGCTGCGACCCCCGCCGCCCACGCGCACAGCACCGACGGGACCGCGGGCGCCAGCGTCGCCGCCGAGGGCTTCGTGAACAGCCCCGTCGCCACGGCGATCCACAGCGACGCGAGCGCCAGGAGCACCGCCGCCACGCCGACCCCGACGGCGCGTGCAACACGCCAGTCTCTCGGTGCGCGCGGCTCCCGGAGCGTCGTCGATCGATAGACGCCCGCGGCCCCCTGCGGCGGGTGGAGCGCGGTGTTCGTCTCTCGTCGTGCGTCGTCGCGGGGGCGCAGCCGCTCGGCCTTCTCGATGGGGGTGTCGCGCCCGGTCGCGCCCGCTGCGGGGCGCGAGAGGCGCTCGCAGACGATCAGTGCCGTGAGCAGGCCTGCCAGGACCTCGATCTCCTCCAACCCGAGACCGAACATGCGC
>JBDHVF010000700.1:0-4771 GCA_039809605.1 Polyangiales bacterium
CGCGTGCGGGGCGTCGTGCGCGCCGGGGCAGGCGTGCGAGGGCGGGCGCTGCGCGACCACGTGCGCGAGCGGGTACGCGGCCTGCGGCGCGGCGTGCGCTGACCTCTCTCGCGACGAGGACCACTGCGGCTCGTGCGAGCACCGCTGCGACCGCGGCCAGGCGTGCGAGGCGGGGCGCTGCGCGGCGTGGTGCGGCGCGGGGCTCACGGCGTGCGGAGAGCGCTGCCGCGACCTCGAGACCGACGAGTCGAACTGCGGCGCCTGCGGCCGCGCGTGCGCCCGCGGCGAGGCGTGCGCGCAGTCCACGTGCAGGCCGCTGGCGCGCGCGGTCACGCCGCCGACGATCCCCACGACGCTGCCGGCGAACATCGACCTCACCGGCGCGAGGCCCCCGAGCGCGCCGCCGCCCGCGCCGCCCGCGAGCCCGTAGAGAACGGAGTCGTTTCTTTGACGGCGCTCCGCGCGCCGGGCGAGAGAAGCGTTGCAATGACCACGACCCGAATCGTGCTCGACTACACCCGGGTGAGTGACGACGCGGCGATCCTGTGCCGGCGGAAGGACTTCCCTCGCGCGGTGAACGTGCTGCAGCGCCGCGACCCCGACAAGCGGCGCTGGCGGCTGGCGTTTCGCACGGTGGCGTGGTCGGGCGACCGCGGCGTCGACGGCGCGCGGCGGCAGTGGCTCGAGGCGGCGCTGCGCGAGGTCGTGCAGGGCGTCAACGACCGCCGCCTGCGCGGCGAGCTCGCGATCGACGCCGCGGAGCTCGGCACCCGCTGGGACATGGGCCCGGTGCTCCCGACGTACTCCGCGCGAGACCTCTGGAACCTCGCCGAGAGGGTCGACCTCCCGATGCAGTACCTCGCGATGGTCACCGAGCTGCCGCGGGCCATCCACGCCCCCATTCACACCGCGCGGGTGATCGCCGACTGCCGCCGCACGTCGGAGGCGCACCGCGCGGCGGCCCTCAAGCTCGCGGCCGACGTGCCCACGAGCGCGGTCATCGACGAGGTGCGCGGCACCCTCGACGCCCGCGTCGCGCAGAAGCTCGCCGACATGCGAGGACAGCAGGAGGCCGCCCGCCGCTGGCGCGAGCTCGCGCACAGGCTGCTCGGCGCGGCGCAGTGACACTGGCGCTGACCTGTCGCGCCCGCGCCCCGGTGGTATGGTCGCGACGATGAGCTTCGCGACGCGACTCCCCCTCCTTGCGCTCGCGCTCGCCGCGTGCGGCCCGAACTACCGCTACGTGTACGACGGCGAGGCCGCCTTCGAGCGGTGCTACGCGCTCGACTTCGACGACAACGCCGCGGCGCCGACGCGGCAGCAGTGCTGGTCGGCGTGGCTCCAGTCGTACTCGTTCGGGGCGGGCGCCGACCGCGTCGAGTACGCGCGCGCGCACGCCGCCGGGCAGGTCACCCCTCCCGCGCCGAGCGCGCCCGTCGCGCCGCTCTCGCCGCTCTCGCCCCCTCGTGATGCGGCGCAGGCCGACGCGCACGCGACGCCCGGCGCGTCTCCGGGCGCGCCTCCGGGCGCGTCGAGCGCGTGGCAGCGCGAGCAGATCTCGGTGGGGGGCAACCCCGTGGCGGCGCCTCCGCCGACGGCGCAGCCCGCGTCGCCCGAGAGCGAGCCGCCCGGCGCCGCGTGCGGCAACGACTGCCACGCGACGTGGCACTCGTGCGGCACGCGCTGCACGGGCAACGACGCGGCCTGCGTCGCGCGCTGCGACGACGGCTACCGCGAGTGCATGAGGGGTTGCTTCTAGCGGGTCACGACCCGCGGAGCAGGTCGTAGAGGTCGACGTCGAGCCAGGGGAGGCTCACGGAGGCGTGCGAGACGAGCACCGAGTGGTCGTCGAGCAGGCGGCCGAGGGCCTGCGCGTCGATGAGGGTGATGGGCGCGGTGCCGGGCTGGGCGGCCTCTTCGCGCGCGCCCGAGAGCACGTTGCCCGTGGTGACGATCCAGCCGGCGTTGGCGGGGCCGTAGTGGTGCAGCGAGCCGCGCAGCTCGATCACGCGCTCGCGCCCGACCTCGCCGCCGCGCTTGATGATCACGGCCACGGGAAACTCCTCGGGCCCGCGGCGCGAGACGCCCGACAGGTGCACCTCGCCCTGCGGGAGCCCCGGGCGGCGCGCGGCCCGGAGCGACGAGATGCCCATGCGCTCGAGGAGCATCACGGCGGCCTCGGTGAACGACGCCTGCGGGAGCTCGTTGAGCCGCCGCACCACGTACCGCCGCGCGGCGTCGCGCAGGCGCTCGAGGGCCGCGAGGGCGTCGGCCTCGGCGCGCACGAGGTCGGTCGGCAGGGTCCAGTCCATGAGGCCCACGCGGCCGCCCGTCACGCGCAGGCGCGGGCGCTCCCCGCGCGCGGCGCGGCGCACCGAGTCCATGCGCGCGGCGGCCGTGAGCGCGGGCACGTGGAACTGCGGATCACCCGAGAGGCGCCCCGCGCGCATCGCGTCGTCGACGAGGGCGCGCATCGGCACGGGCTGCCGGTCCTCGCGGCGGGTGAGCAGCGAGACGAGCAGGGCGGCCGCGTCGCGCCCCGTCTCGTCCTCGCGCGGGGCCTCCTCGCGCTCTCGCCTCGGCTCGCGGAACTCGCGCGAAGGCTCGCGCACCTCGCGGGCCTCGCGGCCCTCCTCGGGGCGCGCGGGGCGAACCTCTGCGACCTCGGCGCCTTCGGCCGCGGGCGTGGTCTCGGCCTCGCCGGGCGCCGCGCCCTCGCGCTCACCGCGACCGCGGCGGCGACGGCGGCGGCGACGGCGACCGCCCTCGGCGCCGCGATCCTGACCTCCGCCGAGCAGCGGCTCCTCGTCGTCGTCCTCCTCGGGGAACATGTCCGCCGCCGCGGCGAGGCGCTCCTCGCGCTCGACCTCATCGCGGTCGCGCGGCACCTCCTCGGCCTCGGCTTCGACCGCGGGCTTCGACGGCGCCGGGCGCGCCGGCGCCGCCGGCGCCTCGACGGCCTCGGCGGCCTCGGCGACCTCGGGCTCCGTCGTCGTCACCGCGGCGGACTCCTCCGCGCGCACGGGCGTCACCGCCTCGGCGCTCTCGGGGGCGACCTCGGTGCCGCTCGCCGCGATGGCCGCGGCGACGGCGTGGGCGGCCTCCTCGACCTGCGCGTGCGCGTGCGCTGCGGGCTGGGCCGCGGGCTTCGCGTGCGCGCCGAGGCTCTCCTCGAGCTCGGGCGCCGACGGCGTCGAGGGCGCCGCGTGGGGCGCCGCGTGCTCGCGCCGCGCCTCGCCGTGCTTCTCGCCCCTGCGCTCGCCGTGCTTCTCCCCGCGCTTCTCCTCGCCGTGCTTCTCCCCGCGCCTCTCCTCGCCGCGCTTGCCCTCGCCGCGCTTCTCCCCGCGCCGCTCTTCGCCCCTGCGCTCGGGCTCGCGGCCCTTGCCCTGCGGAGCGCCGCCCTGGGGCTTCTGCGCCCCCTTCTGCGCGGGCTTCTCGGGCTTCGCGGGCTCCGCGCCCTTGGCCTTCGCGGGCTCGGCGGCCTCCTCTTCGGCGCCCTCGGCGTCGACGGCGACGTTCGGGCCCCACTCGCGCAGGCCGAACACGCCGGGGCGCACCCGCACGATGTTCTGATCGGGCGTGTCCTTCTTGGTGAGCGTCGCGAGGCGCGTGCTCATCGTGACCTCGGGCGTCTTGCCGATGTGCGAGAGCAGGTTCTGGTCGATCGCGAGCTGCGTGATCTTCTTGTAGTGCAGCGCCTTGCCCGCCTTGCGGAGCACGGCCTCTGCGGCTTCCGTGAACGTCATCCGAATTCCTCGTCGTTGCGAGGGCGTCGCCAATTCCGCGCCCGGCGCGACCCGCGGTGTTCTCACCGCGTCGGTCACCGACGGCCCAGGCAACGCCACTACTTCCACCGCTCCACCCGCGGCACCGACCACCCGGGCGCGTTGGAGCGGTCGGACCCTACCACCACGTTTTCGCAAACGTAAAGCGCCTCGGGGCATCGCCCCTCACGATTTCGCTGGACCGTCGCGGTCGTGCGCGCGTGTGGCGCTCCGCGCGCGGTTGCTGTACGACTCGCGGCGACCATCGGCCATGAGCGACGAGAAGACTTCGACCGACGAGACGCCCGCGGAGACCGGATCGGGCGCGCCGCGACGCGGGCGCGACCGCTTCGCCCTCTACTTCTACGTGGCCCTCGGCGTGGCCGCGGTGGCGGCGGGCATCGCGTGGCACCGCGCGCGAAACCCCCTGCGCATGTGGGCGAAGAACGCCGAGGTGGCGCACGCGCGCGAACTCGACGCGCCGATGCAGCGCTGCCTCGGCACCACGTCGGCCGACGGCGTGCGGAGGCTCGCGGGCGAGGTGCGGCGCGCGGGGCTCCCCTCGCCGTTTCGCGACTGCTACCGCGGCGCGATGGCCGAGATGCTCGTGGCGCCCAACGCGTTCGTGACGCACATCCAGAACACGCCGATCGAGATCTACCGCGTGCGGGAGCGAGAGCGCGTCGCGCTCCAGCGGCTCACGGGGTCGTTCCGGCTTCTCGAGCGCGCCGTCGCCGAGGCCGGCGCCAACCCCACGCAGGCCCAGCGCGAGGTGCTCGGCAGCAAGCTCGAGGAGCTCGCCCCCGACGTCGAGCAGGAGCGCCGCGCGTTCGAAGACATGATCACCATCGCGCGCGACCAGGCGGGGATGTTCTAGGGCGGTGGCTCGACGCGGCTGGTACGCACGCGACGATGCCGGAGTTCGGCGTGGCTCCATGGGCTCGGTTTCACCGCCTCACTCCGGGCAATATCGTGCGGCCGCCCCGCTTCGCGGGGCTACGCGTTGC
>JBDHVF010000701.1:0-4746 GCA_039809605.1 Polyangiales bacterium
CGCGGCAGCGGGGGCGGGGCGCGCGGCAGCGGGGGTGGGGGCTCCGCGAAAGCGGCCAGATTGACCTGCGGTTGGTCTCAGCGGGGGGGCGCCGACGAGAGCCGGCGGCCCGCCGCGACGCGGGCGTCTTCGGCGAGCTGGCGCAGCGCCGCGAGCGCCTGGAGGCCCAGCGGCTTGCGCAGGTAGGCCACGGCGTCGAGGCCCGCGCAGTCGATGTCGCGCCCGTAGCCCGACACCACCACCACGGGGATCGACGCGATCGCGCGGTCCTTCTCGGCGCGCTGGAGCGCGCGGAACTCCCACCCGCTCATGCCCGGCATGATGAGGTCGAGCAGGATCAGGTCGGCGGCGAAGCCGCTGTGGAGGAGGTCCATCGCCTCGCGCCCGTCGCCCACCACCTCGACGCAGAAGCCGTCGTCTCGAAGCACGTCGGCCAGGGCGTCGCGGAGGTCGGCGTCGTCTTCGACCACGAGGATCGAGGGGCCGACGGCGTGTTGCGCTGCTCGCACCGGGAGGCTCGTCGCGGCGGGGGTCATTGACCCTCATCATGCTCGCATCGCTCTCCGCCTTCAAGGCGCCCGATGTGCGCAAAGGCCCTTCTTTACCGGGGCGCGCGGGAGCATTTCGCCTTCGCGAAGCGGCGCCGATGCCGCGCGGCTACTCTTCGAGGTAGTGGGAGCGGAGCGCGGCGATCTCGCTGCACGGGGCGGCGTTGTAGGTGACGCCGTCGCGCGTCTCGCCGCGCGTGTGCGCGCCGCCGATGGGGGCGCGCGCGGCCCACTGGAACGCGCTGTCGGTGAAGCCGAACCAGATGCACATCTCGCCGTCGCCGTTGCCGTAGCGCACGTTGCGCGAGCTCGGGTTGTCGTACACGCAGGTGAGCTTGAGCCCCGTGGCGCCCGAGATGTCGACGGCGGGCTCCATGGTGCGCGCCCACGAGTCGCCGAGGCGCGCGTCGTTCTCGTAGAGGGCGCGGCCGTCCATGGGGCCGCCGAGCACGGTCACGCGCATCGAGGTGCCGAGCTCGTGGTAGTGCGCGAGGCCGTAGAAGAAGCGCATCGCGAGGGGCGCGCCGGTGACCTGGCGGGCGCGCTCGTCGAGGGGGCACTCGACGTCGAACTGCGAGCGGCCGTGCGGCACGAGGTCGAGCGGGCCGTACTCGAGGTAGAAGGGCGAGAGGCGCGTGCGCACCTCGGAGCGCGCGAGGGTGCGCACGGTGAGGGTGAGGTCGATCGACCTCGCGGCGCCCGAGGTGTTGAGCATGTGCAGCGCGCCGATGACCCGCGCGTGCGGGGGCACCACGAAGGCCGTGCCCGCGGGGAAGCGCTGCGCCTCGCGCGTGGCCTGCGTGCTCTGCGCGAAGAACACCCCGCCGAGGGCCGCCGCGGCGCCCTGGTCGAAGCCCCGGTCGCGGCAGCGCCACGAGCCGTCGGGGCCGTCGAAGACGTTGTCGGGCACGAAGAACCAGTTGGAGTGGTGCATGCCCGCGACGGCCGCCATCTCCACGGTGTTGACGTAGAGGGGCTCGTCGTTGTGGAGCGTCCACGATTCGCAGAGGTCGGTGCGCTCGCCGCCCGCGGGGATCTCCCACGGCCCCGCGCGGTGCGAGAGCGTCTGGGCGTGCGTGTCGACGGGCGGCGCGTCGGCGGCCGCGTCGGTCGCGGGTGCCGCGTCGGTGGCCGCGGGCGCAGGGTCGCCCGAGCACGACGCGAGGAGCAGAGCCGCCGCCGCAGAGATCACCGTACGCATCGCGCGTCGCCTCCGCCGCGGGGAGCGCGTCGCCGATGACGCCGGCCGCGGCGAGCGGGGATGGGATCGCAGTCCCGTCGCCGCCGTCAAGGGCCCCGGGCGCCGGGGCCTCCTTGCGGCGCGGCCTCGCGCGCCCGACGATACCGCGCGATGGCGCCGCGGCTGAACATCGACCTCGGCGAGCTCTCGGGCGAGCCCGAGGCGCTCGCCTCGCTCGCGCAGCTCGCCAACGTCGCGTGCGGCGCCCACGCGGGCGACGAGGCCACCGCGCGCGTCGCGCTGGCGCGGTGCCGCCTCCACGGCGTGCAGGCGGGCGCGCACCCGTCGTACCCCGACCGCGAGCGCTTCGGCCGCGTCGCGATGCGCCTCGACGACGCCGCGCTGCGAGAGACCCTGCGCGCGCAGCTCCGGTGGCTGCTCGACGTCGCGACGGGTGAGCGCGTGGCGCTCGAGCACGTGAAGCCCCACGGCGCGCTCTACCACGCCGCGCGCGTCGACCCCGACGTCGCGAGGGCCGTCGTCGACGTGAGCCGCGAGGTGCTCGGGCGCGTGGCGATCGTGGGGCCGCCCGACGGGCGCCTGCGCGACGCGTGCGAGGCCGCGGGGCTGCCGTACCTGCGCGAGGGCTTCGCCGACCGGGGCTACCGGCCCGACGGCGCGCTCGTGCCGCGCGGCGAGCCCGGCGCGACGCTCGACGACGTCGCCGCGGTGCGCGCGCAGGTCGAGCGCCTCGCGCGCGAGGGCGCGTGCGACACGCTCTGCGTCCACGGCGACGGACCGCGCGCGGTGGAGTTCGCCCGCGCCGCGCGCGAGGCGCTCGGGTGATCGAGGTCGTTCCCATGGGCGAGCGCGCGTGGCGGCTGACCTTGCCCGAGGGCTCGGACCCCGCGGCCGTGCTCGACGCGCTGCGCGCCGCGCCGGGCGTGACCGACGCCGTCGTGGCCGAGGCGCACGCGCTGGTGTGCTTCGACCCCGCGCGCCCGCCCGAAGACCTCGCGCGCGTGATCGAAGCCGCCTCGCGCGCGAAGGGCGACGCGGTCACGCACCGCATCGGCGTGCGCTACGACGGCGACGACCTCGCCGAGGTGGCCTCGCGCACGGGCCTCGCGGTCGACGAGGTGATCGCGCGGCACGCGGCGGTGACGTACGAGGTCTTGCGCATCGGGTTCCTGCCGGGCTTCGCGTACCTGGGGCCGCTCGACCCCGCGCTGGTCCTGCCGCGGCGGGAGCGTCCGCGCGCGAGGGTGCCCGCGGGCTCGGTCGCCATCGCGGGCGCGCGCACGGGCGTCTACCCCTTCGCGTCGCCGGGGGGGTGGCACCTCGTCGGCCGCGCGCTCGACTTCGCGCCCTTCGACCCCGCGCGCGGCGCGGCGTGGCGCGTGGGCGACCGCGTGCGCTTCGAGGCCCGATGACCGCGTCGCTGCGCGTCGAGCGCGTCGGACCCGGCGCCACCGTGCAAGACGCCGGTCGCCCGGGGCTCATGCACGAGGGCGTTCCGAACGGAGGCCCGCTCGACCCCGCGCTCTTCGCGCGCACGCAGGGCTCGCTCGGCAACCGCGGCGGCGCGGCGGTCGAGCTGCCGTGGCACGGCGCGCGGCTCCGCGCGCAGGGCGCGCTCGTGGTGAGCGTCGACGGCGAGGTGCGATCGCTCGCAGACGGCGAGTCGCTCGACGTGCCCGCGGCGCCCTACGCCGTGCGCTACGTGGGCCTGCGCGGCGGCGTCGACGTGCCCGTCGTGCTGGGCGGCCGCGGCACGCTGCTCGTCGCCTCGCTCGGAGGGCTCGACGGACGAATGCTCCGTGCGGGCGACGTGCTGCGCGCGGGCGACGCGTGCGAGGGTGACGCGACGTCGCAGGTGACGGGGGTCGACCTCGCGCGAGAGATCACGGTGGTCACGGGCCCCGACGCGTTCGATCCCGTATCGCTCGAAGCGCTATTTTCAAGGCCGTTCACGGTGACGCCGCAGGTCGACCGCGTGGGGATGCGCCTGCGGGGCGAGGGCGTGCGGCCGCCGGGCGACGGCACCGAGCGCTCGCGTCCGATGGTGCGCGGCGCGATCGAGGTGACGCCCGACGGGACGCTCATCGTGCTCGGCCCCGACCACCCCACCACGGGCGGCTACCCCGTGATCGCGGTGGTGACGGTCGAGGGCCAGGGCGCGCTCGCGCAGCGGCGACCCGGCGACGTCGTGAGGTTCACGCGGGGGCCTCGGCGCCTCCCCAGAGCGCGTACATGAGCCGAAAGACCACGGGCGCGGTGACGTCGGGCGCGTCGAGCGCCTCGGCCGCGCGGCAGAGGCCGTTGAGCGCGGGGTGCGCGGGGCCGGGGCGCAGCGCGAGGTCGATCGAGGGGCGCCGGCCCGGGTGCAGCTCGACGTGCAGCAGGAGGTCGCGCGCGGGCGACGACCACGTGTCGTCGAAGTGGCGCTGCACGACGCCGCGCAGGTCGTGGACGTAGCCCGCGAGGGTCTTCGCCTCGACGCCCGCGCGCGGCGGCGCGAGCCCCGCGAGCACCTCGACCGAGACGTAGCGCGCCGACGGAGGGGCCTCGGGCTCGTCGGCGTACGCGAGCGCGAGCCCCTTCGATCGCTCACGCGGAGGCAGTTCGAAGGCGGCGCCGCGGTCGAGCGCGTCGCGCAGCGCCCTCCACGACTCGCGCGTGAGCGCGAAGGCGAAGCCGTCTTCGAGGAGCGCGCCGTGGTCGCCCGCGGCGCCCGGCGAGGCCATCACGAAGTTGCCCGCCACCTCGCGGCCCGTCGACCCCGGCGCCATCGCGGCCGAGGGCGAGGCCTGGCCCGGCGCCCAGACGAGGAAGGCGTCGGCCTCGGCGAGCGCGTCGGTCATCAGCGCGAAGGGCGCCTCGCCGTGCGCTCGCAGCGCCTCGCGCGCCGACCTCGCGCCGCCCGGCGTGAGGCGCAGCGTGACCACGTCGCCCCGCAGCGACGCCGCGGTGCCGGGCAGGGCGGTGCGCGCGACGGGGGCGAGGGCGCTCGTGGTG
>JBDHVF010000702.1:0-4741 GCA_039809605.1 Polyangiales bacterium
CCCCGCCGGGACTCGCGTCGCTGCGCGCGCGGAGGCCATTGCCCCAGGCGCTCGAGCGCCAGGTCGCCGCCGTCGCGCGCGATCTCCAGGCGCACGCGGGCGCCTGCGCGGTGCTGGCCGGCGACGCGCAGCCGCCCGAGACGCACGCGCTCGCGCACCTCCTCGACGCCGCGCTCGGCGCGCTCGGGCGCACCGAGGGGTTCACCGAGCCCGCGGTCTTCGAAGCGGGCGGGGAGAGCCACGGCCTCGCGGCCCTCGCGCGCGAGCTCGACGCCGCGCGCGTCGAGGCGCTCCTGGTGCTCGAAGCGAACCCCGCGTACACGGCCCCCGCGGAGCTCGACTTCGCGCGCGCGATCCGCCGCGCGAGGGCGAGCGCGTACCTCGGGCTCTACGAGAACGAGACCGCGCGGGCCTGCGACTGGTTCGCGCCCGCCGCGCACCCGCTCGAAGCCTGGGGAGACGCGCGCGCCTACGACGGCACCGCCTCGCTCGTGCAGCCGCTCGTGGCGCCGCTCTACGGCGGGCGCACCGTCGCAGAGATCCTCGCGGCGCTCGCCGGCGACCCCTCGCCGAGCGCCCACGCGCTGCTGCGCGATCACTGGCGCGGCGCGCTCGGCGACGCACACTTCGAAGCCGCCTGGGAGCAGCTCCTCCGCAGGGGGTTGGTGCCCGGCACGGCGTCTCCGCGCGTCGAGGCGAAGCCCGACCTCGCGGCGGTGACCGACGCGCTCGCGGCGCGCGCGATCGAGACGGGCGGCGGCGTCGAGGTCGCGTTCCTCCGCGACGCCCGCGTCGACGACGGGCGCGTCGCGAACAACCCGTGGCTCCAAGAGCTGCCCGACCCCTTCACGCGCATCACCTGGGGCAACGCCGCGCTGATGAGCGCCGCGACCGCGGCCGCGGAGGGCCTCTCGACGGGCGACCTCGTCGAGGTCGCGCTCGGCGGCCGCTCGCTGCGCGCGCCGGTGTACGTGATGCCGGGCCACGCCGACGGCGCCGTGTCGCTCCCGCTCGGCTACGGCCGCCAGGGCGCCGAGGCCGTCGCGCGGGGCGTGGGCTTCGACGCCTACGCGCTGCGCACCTCGAACGCGCCGGGCTTCGCGCGAGGCGCCTCGCTGCGCCGCGTGGGCGCGCCCCCACACATCTTCGCCAGCGTGCAGGAGCACCACGCCCTCGAGGGCCGCCCGCTCGCGCCCTCGCTCACCCTCGCCGCGCTGCGCGCCGACCCTCGCGCCAACGTTCAACAGAAGCGCCACCTCGCGACGCTCTACGACTACGACCCGCCGGGGCAGCACCGCTGGGGCATGGCGATCGACCTCACGCTCTGCGTGGGCTGCGCGTCGTGCGTGGTGGCCTGCCAGGCCGAGAACAACGTGCCCGTGGTGGGGCGCGAGGGCGTGCTCCAGGCGAGGGAGATGCACTGGCTCCGCATCGACCGGTACTTCACCCGCGACGCGCGGGTGGCGCTCGAGCCCATGCTCTGCCAGCACTGCGAGCGCGCGCCGTGCGAGTACGTGTGCCCCGTGGGGGCCACCGCGCACAGCCCCGACGGGCTCAACGAGCAGGTCTACAACCGCTGCGTCGGCACGCGCTTCTGCTCGAACAACTGCCCGTACAAGGTCCGGCGCTTCAACTGGTTCGACTACCGCCACGGCCAGCCCGAGGTCGTCGACATGGCCATGAACCCCGACGTGACCGTGCGCGCGCGAGGCGTGATGGAGAAGTGTACCTGGTGCGTCCAGCGCCTCCGCGCGGCCGAGCGCGACGCGCGCATCGAGGGCCGCCCGCTGCGCGACGGCGACGCGGTGACGGCCTGCCAGCAGGCCTGCCCCACGGGCGCCATCGCGTTCGGCCTCGCGTCGGACCCCGGCTCCGAGGTCTCGCGCATGCGCCGAGACCCCCGCGCGTACGCGGCGCTCGAGGAGCTCGGCACCGAGCCCGGCACGCGCTACCTCGCGCGCGTCACCAACCCCAACCCCGAGATGGTGGGCGCGTGACCGCCGCCGCCGACGCGCCCGTGATCCGCGCGACCGGCGACGACGCCGCGCTCACCCGGCGCCTCCTCGCGCCCGCGTGGACGCCGTCGCGCGCGTGGACGCCCCTGCTCGTCGTGACCGGCGCGGGCTCGCTCGGGCTCTTCGCGCTGCTCACGTACACCGCCGTCACGGGCATCGGCGTGTGGGGCTCGAACATCCCCGTCGCGTGGGCCTTCGCGATCGTCAACTTCGTCTGGTGGATCGGCATCGGGCACGCGGGCACGTTCATCTCGGCCATCCTCCTCCTGCTCGGTCAGCCGTGGCGCGCGTCGATCAACCGCTTCGCCGAGGCCATGACCCTCTTCGCGGTCGTGCAGGCGGGGATCTTCCCGGTGTTTCACCTCGGGCGGCCGTGGTTCGCCTACTGGCTCGTGCCCTACCCGAGCACCATGGGGGTCTGGCCCCAGTTCCGCAGCGCGCTCCCGTGGGACGCCGCCGCCATCGCCACCTACTTCACCGTCTCGCTCCTCTTCTGGTACGTGGGCCTGATCCCCGACCTCGCCGCGATGCGCGACAGCGCGCCGGGCACCTGGCGCCGCAGGGCCTACGGCCTCTTCGCGCTCGGCTGGCGCGGAGAGGCCCGCCAGTGGCAGCAGCACCGCGTCGCCTACGGCCTGCTCGCGGGCCTCGCCACGCCGCTCGTCGTGTCGGTGCACAGCATCGTCAGCATGGACTTCGCCACCACCCAGCTCCCCGGCTGGCACTCGACGCTCTTCCCCCCGTACTTCGTCGCCGGCGCGATCTTCTCGGGCTTCGCCATGGTGCTCACGCTGCTCATCCCCGCGCGGCGCGTGTTCAAGCTCCACGACGTCATCACCGCGAAGCACCTCGACGCCATGGCGAAGCTCATGCTCGCCATGGGCCTCTTCGTCACCTACAGCTACGCCGTCGAGCTCTTCGTCGCGTGGTACAGCGGCGACCGCTACGAGCGCTACACCCAGCTCGTGGGCCGCCCCTTCGGCCCCTACGCGGTCCTCTACTGGCTCATGCTCGTATGCAACTGCCTCGCGCCCCAGGTGCTCTGGTCGAGGCGCGCGCGGGTGAGCCCGGCGGCCCTCCTCGTCACCGCCCTCTTCGTCGACGTGGGCATGTGGGTCGAGCGCTTCGTGCTCATCGTCACCTCGCTCAACCGGGGCTTCCTCCCCTCGAGCTGGAAGCTCTACCTGCCCACCTGGGTCGACGGCGCGATCCTGGCCGGCACCATGAGCTTCTTCCTCTTCCTCTTCCTGCTCTTTCTGCGGTGGGTGCCCTTCGTGCCCGTGAGCGAGCTCAAGGCCCTGCGCCGCGAGGAGGTGCGCGATGCGACGCGGAGTGCTCGCTGAGTTCGAATCGCCCGAGGCCGTCGAGGCCGCCGCCGAGCGCGTGCACGCGCTCGGGTACCGCCGCATCGAGGCGTTCTCGCCCTATCCCCTCGAGCGCCTCGAGGCCCTGGTCGGCGCGCGCGGCTCGCCCGTGCCCGCGATCACCCTCGCCGCGGCCGTCGCGGGGGGCGTCGGCGCGTACCTGCTCCAGTGGTGGGTGAGCGCCCGCGCGTACCCCCTCGACGTGGGCGGCCGGCCGCTGCACTCGGCCCCCGCGTTCGTGCCCATCACCTTCGAGATGGTCGTGCTCTCGGCGTCGCTCGCGGCCTTCGTCGCCCTCCTCGCGCTCTGCGGCCTGCCGAGGCTCTGGCACCCCGTGTTCGAGGTGCCCGGCTTCGAAAGCGCCTCCATCGACCGCTTCTGGCTCGGCGTCGACCTCGACGACCCGCGCTTCGCCTCCGACGCGCTCGCGGGCGAGCTCGCGCGCCTCGGCGCCTCGCGCGTCGTGCGGCTGGGGCTCGAGCCATGAACGCCCTCTCCCTCGCGCTCCTGGCCTCGCTCACCCTCGCGTGCCGCAAGGGCCAGGCGCTCTCCGAGCCCGACCCGGGCCTCGAGCGCATGATGACCCAGCGCCGCTACGAGCCCTTCGGCGCGAGCGGTCTCTTTCGCGACGGCCGCGCCATGCGCCCCCCGCCCGCGGGCGCCGTGCCGTGGAGCGCCGACCCCGTGCGACCCCTCGTCGAGCGCGGCGCCGACGCGAACGGCCCCGCGACGCGCATCCCCGTGCCCGTCACCCGCGCGCTGCTCGCCGAGGGCCGCGCGCGCTTCGAAGCCGTGTGCGCCACCTGCCACGGGGAGCTCGGCGACGGCGACAGCCCCCTCGCTTCGAAGATGCGACTGCGCCGCCCCCCGTCGCTGCACGAGGGCCGCGTGCGCGCGCTCGCGCCGGGGCGGGTGTTCCAGGTCGTCACCGCGGGCTACGGCTACATGCCCCCGCTCGCGAGCGTGCTCGCGCCCGAGGAGCGCTGGGCCGTCGTGGCGTACCTCCGCGCGCTCCAGCTCAGCCAGCGCGCCGAGCTCGCCGCGCTGCCCGCCGACCTGCGCGCGCGCGTCACCGCGAGGCTGCCGTGAGCCCGCGCCTCGCCGCCGCCCTCGCCTCGCTCGCCGGCCTCGCCCTCGCCGCCGTGGGCCTCGTGACCGACCCCCACCGCGCGCTGCTCGCGTGGCTCGCGGCTTCCACCTGCGCGGCGGGCGTGCTCGTGGGCGCGCTCGCCCTCACGGCCATCTGCGAGGTCGCGCGCGCCGAGTGGTTCGTCGCGCTGCGCCCGGCCGCCCGGATGATCACGGCGACGGCGCCCGTGCTCGCCGTGCTCGCCGCGCTCCTCGCGCTCGGCGCCCGCGCGC
>JBDHVF010000703.1:0-4736 GCA_039809605.1 Polyangiales bacterium
CGGGAGGGGGACGGGGGGAGGGCCTCACCTCGCCGCGTCGAGCAGCGCCTGCGCCACCGACGCGCGCGTCCACACCGCGAGCGCGCCCACGCAGCGCGCGCCGCCGCGCGAGAGCACCGCCACGACGCGGCCCGTGCGCGCGTCGAGCGCCGGGCTCCCGCTGTCGCCCGCGCAGGTCCCCTCGCTCGTGGCGATCTCGTCGTCGCTCACCGACACCACGCGCACCCCGTCGCGGGCGTACCGCACGCCCACCCCGGCGCGGGAAGAGTCCCCGCGGCGGCCGTCGGCCACCACCGTCACCGCGTCGCCCTCGCGCGGCGCCGCGCGCGCCGCGACCGCGCGCGGCGTCGCCCCGCGGAGCGCGCGGTCGAGCACCAGCACCGCCACGTCGGCGCCGCAGAGCCGCTCGGTCGCGGGCACCACCACGCGCTCCACGCGCGCCGAGACCTCGCCCGCGAGCGCGTCGTCGCCCGCCACCACCGCGAGCGACGACGCGGCGCGCTCGCCGAACACCTGCCGCCGCGCGGCGCAGTCGACCTCCTCGGGCGTCACGCTCACGCAGTGCCGCGCCGTGAGCACCCGCCGCGGCGCGACCAGCGCGCCCGTGCAGAGCATCCCGTCGGTCGAGAGGATCGCCACCACCGCCGGGTGCCGCCCGCGGTCGCGCGCGCCGCGCACCACGCCGTCGACCCGCGCCTCGTCGCCGTCGTCCCCATCGCCCGCGCCGCAGGCCGTGAAGAGCGCGCACACCACCGTGATCCAGAGCCGTCGCATCATCGTCGTCCCTCCGCGAGAGGGAAGCGCAAGCGCGGTGCCGACCGGGTTTCACCGGGGTCTTCGCATCAGGGGGGTGGCGGAAACGGGTGGCGGAGGGGTGGCGGAGGGGTGGCGGCCCGCCACCCCGTCGCTCACCGCGCGGCGGCGACGCGCTCGGAGACGACCTCGCGCAGGCGCTCGGGCTCGATGGGCTTCTCGAACCACGTCACGTCGCCCGAGGCGAGGAAGGCCCGCGCCTTCTCGGTGAACGCCCCCGCCGTGAGAAACACCATGCGCCGCGCGACGTGCGGCGCGAAGCGCGAGATGCGCGCGTGCAGGTCGACGCCCGACATCGTGGGCATCATCAGGTCGCAGAGGATCACGTCGTAGCGCTCCCCGCGCTCGATGCGCGAGAGCGCGTCGTGGGGGTCGCTCGTGCCGTCGACCTCGTGGTCGACGTGCAGGATCCTGCACATGAGCCCGAGCAGCACGGGCTCGTCGTCGATGACCAGCACGCGGCCGCGCGCGGCCTCCCGCTCGATCACCTCGATGGCCGCGGCGGGGGCGGAGGCCTCTGCGGTCACCGCCGTCGCCGCGGGCAAGCGAATGGTCACGCGCGTGCCGCGCTCGAGGGCGCTCACGTCGAACGTGCCGCCCGCCTCGGCCGCCAGCGCGCGGCAGAGGGCGAGCGCGAAGCCCGGCGACGAGACCCCGCGGTCGAGCGCGGCGAGGGGGTCGGGGCCGTCCTCTGCGGCGCGCGGGGCGCCCGTGTCGGTGATCTCGATGCGCACGCCGCCGGCCTCGGCCGCCGCGCGCACCCGCACCTCGTGGCGCCGGGCCTCGCCCTCGGGGATCGCCTGCGCGCTCGCGAGCAGCGTCGAGAGCAGCAGGTGCCCCACGGCCGCCTCACAGCCGCGCACCGGGGGCATCACGCCGATCTCGCACGCGAGCTTCGCCCGGTGGCGAATGATGGTCTCGGTGAGGTCGATGGCGGCCTCGAGCACCCGCCCCGGCTCGACGACGCCGTCGGGCGCGTCGCTCTGCTGGGTGAAGAGCCCGAGGCTGCGGGTGATGGCCGCGACGGCCGTGACGCCCTCGTGGAGCTGCCCGATGCCGTCGGAGAGGTTGCGCAGCTCGGTGCGGAGCGTGGCCGTGTCGCCCGCCTCCCAGAGCGCGTCGAGGTCGCGCAGGAGCCTGCGCGAGAGGTCCCTCGCGAACGAGGCGTTGCCGTACACCTGCGCGAGCGGGGTGTTGATGCCGTGCGCGAGGCTCGCCGCGAGCACCCCCAGCGCGGCGCTGCGGTCGGCGGCCACGACGCGGCCGAAGAGCCGCCGGCGCTCGGTCACGTCGCGGGCGACGAGCATCACCGCGCCGGGGCCCTCGAGCGCCTCGACGGGGGCGAGCGAGACCTCGAGGGCGACCACCGCCCCGTCGCGCCGCACGAAGCGCAGCACGCCGGGGCTCGGGCGGTCGGGGGCGCGCGCGCTGCGGAGCCGGGCCTCGGCGACGTCGCGGTCCGAGGGGAGCACCGACCGCAGCACCTCGGCGCCCGTCAGCGAGCCGGACGAGGGGGCCCCGAGCTGCCGCGCGAGCGCGGGGTTCACGTGCGCCCAGCGGCCCTCGCGCACGATGCCCATCCCGTCTTGCGCGGCGTCGAGCACGCGGCGCACGTCGGCGCGCGCCCCCTCGTCGCCCCCGGCGCTCCGCGGGAGGGTGTCGTGCGTGTCGTCACGGTTCACCATGGCGTGGTCCTAACGGGCGGAGCGGGGCAGAGGTGACGGGCGGGCAGACGACCGCGACCCTAGCGCAACGCGCTGCGAGCGCCACCCCCTCGGAGGCGACGCTCCCTCCCCTCGGGCCCCGCGGGGGCCGTTCGCCGTCGCGGGCGGTGAAGAGGGGGGGCTATCATTCCGCCCCCCGTGGCTCGAAGAATTCATCACGCTCGCCCCTGACCGTGGCCCCTGACGGAGACCGCACATGGCCCGCATCGATTCCGTCGCCGACACGCGCCGTGCAGACCCCAGAGAAGCCGCCGCATCCCTCGTCAAGGAGATGGGAATCGACGCGGCCGAGATCGCGCTGCGGCTCAAGGCCGTGGACCTCACCGACACCGACCGCGAGCACCTCCGCGGCCTGCGCGCCTTCTTCGCCCGCATGGCCGACGAGGGCGCCGACGCCTTCGTCCGCTACCTCGTCGAGGCCCCCGAGCTCCGCGCGGTCGTCGGCGACGGGCGCGCGCTCGACGAGGTCCGGGCGCTCAAGCGCGCGCACCTCGTCGCGCTCGGCGCGGCCGACCTCGACGCGGCGTACGTCGCCCAGCGCGTCGAGCTCGCGTACCGCTACGGCGCCCTCGGGCTCGAGACCAAGTGGTTCCTCGGCGCCTACCACCGCGTGGTGCTCCTGCTGGGCGACGCGCTCCTCGCGCGCGAGGGCGCCGACCCCGCCCGGTCGTGGCGGTGCTACCAGTCGGTCCAGAAGGCCACGTCGTTCGACGTCGCGCTCATGACCGACACGCTGATCGTCCAGAGGGAGCGCACCATCCAGCGCCAGCAGCAGGCCATCCTCGAGCTCTCGACGCCGGTGCTCCAGGTGCGGCCGGGCCTGCTCGTGCTGCCCGTGATCGGGGTCATCGACGCGGCGCGCGCGTGGCAGCTCACCGAGCAGCTCCTGCACGCGATCCGCGCGAGCCGCGCGCGCGTGGCGGTGCTCGACATCACGGGCGTCGCGGGGCTCGACTCGAAGGCCGCCAACCACATCGTGCAGACCGTCGAGGCCGCGCGGCTCATGGGCGCCGCGACGGTCATCTCGGGCGTCTCGCCCGAGGTCGCGCAGACGCTCGTCACCCTCGGCGTCGACCTGCGCCGCGTCGCCACCGTGGGCGACCTGCAGCGCGGCCTCGAGGAGGGCGACCGCCTGCTCGGCTACCGCCTCGTGGCGGCGGGCGACACCCCCGGCGAGGCGAGGTCCTGACGTGCCCGTCCCCATCCTCCGGCACGGCCCCTACCTCATCGCCTCGGCGCAGGCCGCGCTGAGCGACGCCGACCTGCAACAACTCCGCGACGACCTCGTCGACCAGGTGGGGCGCTTCCGCGCCCGCGGCGCCGTCATCGACGTGAGCGCGATGGACGTGATGGACTCGTTCGCCACGCGGACCATCCGCGCCATCGCGCAGATGTGCAAGCTGCGCGGGGCGCGCGTGGTGATCGTGGGCATTCAGCCCGACGTGGCCTTCGCGATGGTGCAGCTCGGGCTCACGGGCAGCCTCGGCGCGGTCGAGACCGCGATGGACCTCGAGGCCGGGATCAAGCGCCTCGACCAGCCGCGGAGGGCGCCGTGACCGAGCTCCCCGACGAGGTCCGGGTGATCATCCGCACCGAGGCCGACATCGTGACCGCGCGCCAGCAGGGCCGCCGCCTCGCGTCGCAGGTGGGCTTCTCGATGAGCGAGCAGGCGCTCATCGCCACGGCCATCTCCGAGCTCGCGCGCAACATGGTGCAGTACGCGGGCGGCGGCGAGGTCGTGCTCGGGCGCGCCGAGCAGGGCGCTCGCCGCGGGGTCATGGTCGTCGCCCGCGACCAGGGCCCCGGCATCGCCGACCTCGAGCACGCGATGCGCGACGGCTTCTCGACCTCGGGGGGCCTGGGCCTGGGCCTGCCGGGCTCCAAGCGCCTGATGGACGAGTTCGCCATCGAGTCGGCGCCCGGCCGCGGCACCACCGTGACGGTGACGAAATGGAAGCGCTGAACGCGCCCGACGTCGTCGACTGGGGCTGCGCCGCGCGGTGCATGCCGGGGCAGTCGGTGTCGGGCGACCTCCACCTCGTGCGCCACTTCGACGGCGGCGTGCTGCTCGCGGCGGTCGACGGCCTCGGCCACGGCGCCGAGGCGGCCGTGGCCGCGCGCGAGGCCGTGCGCGCGCTCGGCGACCACGCGGGCGAGGACGTCGCCTCGCTCGTGCGCCGCTGCCACGAGCGCCTCGCG
>JBDHVF010000704.1:0-4716 GCA_039809605.1 Polyangiales bacterium
AGCGGGTGAGGGCGCCGACGGCGCGGGGGTCGAGGGCGCGGGCGCGGGCTCGGCGACCGGGCGGGCGACGAGCGGAGGTGCGGAGGCCGCGGGCGCCGTCGACGCGAAGGGCGCGAGCGCGGCGCGCAGCGCGTCGAGCGAGTCGAAGCGGTCGCCCGGCAGGCGGGCGATGGCGCGCATCACGACGGCGACGAGCGCGGGCGGCAGGTCGGGGCGAACGCGGTCGAGCGGTGTCGGGTCGGTGGTGGCGCGCGCGTGCAGGAGCGCGATGAGGTGCTCGCCCTCGTGCGGCCCCTTGCCCGACAGGGCTTCATAGAGCATCACGCCGAGGGCGTACTGGTCGGCGGCGGCGGTGACCTCGCGCATGCCCGCGGCCTGCTCGGGGGCCATGTACGCGGGCGTCCCGAGCAGGGCGCCGCTCGCGGTGAGCCGCGCGTCGTCGGGCGTGAGCCGCCGCGCGATGCCGAAGTCGAGGAGCTTGGGCACGGCCTCCGAGGCGCCCTCCTCCTCGGCGAGAAAGACGTTGTCGGGCTTCACGTCGCGGTGAACGATGCCGCGCTGGTGAATGAACGCGAGCGCGCCCACGATCGGGTCGAGCACCGCGACAGCGCGCGCGGGCGGGAGCGTGCCCTCGCGGTCGAGCAGCGCTTGAAACGACTCGCCGCGCAGCAGCTCCATCACCAGGTAGGCGTCACCCGCCTCGGCGCCGAAGTCGATCACCTCGACGATGTTGCGGTGGCGGATCTCGCCCGCGGTGCGCGCCTCCTGCATGAAGCGCTCGATGAGCTTCGCGTCGGCCCGCCGGATGCCGTGCAGGAACTTCACCGCCACCGGCCGCCCGATCGCGACATGGCGGGCGGCGTAGACGGCGCCCATGCCTCCCTCGCCGATCAATCGCTCGATGCGGTAGCGCCCCGCGATCACAGAGCCGGGCGCGGCGGGGCCTTGCGACGGCGCGGGCGCGTCGTCGGGGTCGGAGGCGTCCACCGTCGCCCCCACGTGCTTCTCCGCCTCTGTGCGCGCCACCGGGTCGCCGCGATAGGAGCCACCGCCACCCTGCGAAGTCAAGGGCCGGCGCCCCGCGGTGCTGTCCGAAGTAGGACACCGCGGACCTGGACCTGGCAGTGCCCCAGGAGACGAACCGCAGAGGCGCAGAGAGCGCAGAGGCCGGAACGGAAAGGGGTCGGCAAGACCCAGGGCTCACCCTCTCTGCGCCCTCTGCGCCTCTGCGGTTCAGCCCAGATCAGGACACCTCGCGGCGGAGTAGGACACTACCCGCCCCGCCGCGCGGTCAGGCCCCGAGCATCTCGCGGAGGTCGAGCGCGTCGTGCGCGGCGTCGCCGCCGATGTCGTTGTTGAAGTACGCGTACACGTCGCGGCCCTTCGCGTGCTCGCGGACCCACGCGGCGCGCGCGGCGAGCCTCCGGCGCCCGTAGCGCCCCGCGTAGCGCTGCGCCTCGGGGCCGTGAAAGCGCAGGTACACCACGCGGCTCGTGACCCACTTCGGGCACGCGAGGCCCGGCATGTCGTGCACGCAGAAGCCCACGCGCCCCGCTTCGAGCGCCTCGCGCACCGCGTCGCAGAACCACGACGGGTCGCGGAACTCCACCACGTGCTCGACGCCCTCGGGCAGCGCCGCGAGGAACGCGCGCAGCCGCTCGACGTCGACGCCCCAATGCGGCGGGAGCTGGTAGAGCACCGGGCCGAGGGTCTTCTTCAGGTGCGTCGCGCGAGAGAAGAAGCGCGCGAGGGGCTCCTCGGGCTCGCGGAGCTTCTTCATGTGCGTGAGGTATCGGCTCGCCTTGAGCGCGTAGAGAAAGCCCTTCGGCGCGGCGGCGGCCCACGCGTCGAAGACGCCCTCGGCGGGCAGGCGGTAGAAGCTGTTGTTGACCTCCACCGTGTCGAAGCGCTCGGCGTAGTAGTCGAACCACCGCGCGACGGGCAGGCGCGCCGGGTAGAACGCGCCGCGCCAGTCGCGGTAGATCCAGCCCGAGGTGCCGACGCGCACGCTCGCCATTCGATCAACGTACCACGCGCCCGTGGGCTCAACCGCGTCGCAGCGTCCAGACGCGGTCGTTGTAGGCGACGTGCACGTGCTCCTGCCCGAGCACGCCGCCGATCTCGGCCGCGAGGTCGTCGAGCAGCGCGACGATCTCGTCGTCGCCGAGCTCACCGCCGGGCATGCCCGGCAGCACCTCGCCCGCGAAGATCGCCACGGGCTCGCGGTCGCCGCCGCCCTCGCCGGGGTTCACGTACACGACCTCGCCGCGGGTGAACATCCCGGTCACGAAGGGCTCGTTCGCGTCGGCGCGCCGGCGCATCCAGCGGGTGCCGGCGCGCACGGCCTCTTCGAGGTCGTAGATGCGCCCCTCGGGGCCGTAGCCCTGGCGCAGCCCGAGCGTGATGCGAAACGCTCGCCGCGGGCCCTCGGAGCCGGGCACTCGGGTGTACGTGCGCCGCGTCACGGGCTTCGCTTCACGCCACGTCGAGCACGACGCGCATGCGCGCGCGGCCCTCGCGCACACGGGCGACGGCCTCGTTGGCGCGCGCGAGGGGCATTCTCTCGGTGATCGGGGCGATGCCGCGCTCGGCCGCGAACGAGAGCATGCGGCGCATCGTGGCGCGGCTGCCGATGACGCTCCCCGTGATCCTCTTCTGCTCGTCGAGCAGGGGGTCGACCCCCACGCGCAGCGGCTCGCTCGGAACGCCCACGAGGCAGAGGGTTCCTTCGAGGTCGAGCACCTTCATCCAGGCGTCCCAGGGGAGCGAGGCGTGGGTGGTGACGAGCAGCAGGTCGACGGCGTTCGAGGGGAGCGCGCCCCTCGCGTCGACGAGCTCGCGCGCGCCGAGCGAGGCCGCGAGCTCGCGCTTCGAGAGGTCGGGGTCGAACGCGATCACCTCGGAGCCCAGGGCCGACGCGAAGCGCACGGCCATGTGACCGAGTCCGCCGAGGCCCACCACGCCGACGCGCACGCCCTTGCCCGCGCCGAGGCGCTCGAGCGGAGAGAACACCGTGAGCCCCGCGCAGAGCAGCGGCGCGGCGGTGCCCGCGTCGAGCGACGGCGGGAGCTCGAACGCGAAGCGCGAGTCGACCTGCACGCGCGTGGCGAAGCCCCCCTGACGGCCCACGCACGTGCGCTTCTTGCCGCCCGTGCACAGGTGCTCGCGGCCCGTGGTGCACGCGTGGCAACGGCCGCACGCGCCGCACTGCCAGCCCACGCCGACGAGCGCGCCCTCGGCGACGGTGGCGTCGGGGCCGCGGGCGATCACGCGCCCGACGATCTCGTGACCAGGGACGAGAGGGCGGGCGACGTCGCCCCAGTCTCCGTCGAGCAGGTGAACGTCGCTGTGGCAGACCGAGCAGTGCTCGACCGCGATCTCGATGTCGTGACCCGTCGGCGCGCCGGGGTGGGGGAGCTCGACGGCTTCGAGCGGGCCGCGCGCGGCGCGCTGTGCGTAGGCGTGAATCGTGGGCTGCATGATGGGGGGCGCGAGAGTGCGCGAATCGCTACGCGGTGGCAATGGGCGTCACGCGGTCGCGTGGTGCGCGATCCGTTCGCGGTCCGCGGTGCGCGCCGCGCACGCGACGAGCCCGACGGCGCCCGCGAGCAAGCCCGCGTCGAGCCACACGTGCAGGCGGAACATCCCGAACAGCGCGTAGAAGAGCGTCAGTACGCCGAGGGTGAGCGTCCACGCGCGCGACGCGAAGCCTCCCGCGAGCAGGGTGAAGCCCGCGACCACGGCGAGCGTGGGGCAGGGGATGATCCCCGTCGGCGCCGCGACGAGGTAGAGCAGGGGAGAGCGTCCGTCGAGAAAGTGCGGGTACACCCACCCGAAGGCGATCGAGGCCGCGCCGAGCGCGACGGCCCACGCCGGGCCGGGCGCGACGCGCTCGGCGTCGAGGCGCGCGCCGAGCACGGCGAGCAGCGCAGCCGCGACCGCGAAGACCGAGCCGTTGAAGGGGTTGGGCGTCGCCCACGCGAGCGCGCTCACCGAGAAGAGCGGGAGCGACAGCGCCACGGCGGCCGCGCGGCGGGTGGGCCTCCACGCGCCCGACAAGAGCGCGAGCAGCGCGGCGGCGATCACGGCGTGCCAGAAGAAGGCGACGGGCATCGCGCGCTCGGCGATCGCTCGCACGCCACGGAGGATCTCTTCGGTGCTCGGCATGATGCACCCGGTGGGTGCAGCCCGCGTGCCCGTGGCATCTGCAACGCACATTGCGCCCGCTGCAACGCACTTTGCGGGTGCTGCAACGCACTTCGCGGGTGCTGCAACGCACTTTGCAGGTGCTGCAACGCACTTTGCGGGTGCTGCAACGCACTTCGCGGGTGCTGCAACGCACTTTGCGGGTGCTGCGGCGGCCCCGTCGCCCGCTGCAACGCGCTCAGCGCCCGCTGCAACGCGCTCTGCGCCCGCTGCAACGCGCTCAGCGCCCGCTGCAACGCGCTCTGCGCCGCGTGCGGCCCTCCAATGCGCCTGGTACGCTGCCGAAGAGCGATCGTCCACGTGCACAGCACCTCCGGACCCTGGCGTGCCGTGGACGTGGGCGAGCGCTCTTCCGTGGAGCGACGCGCATGCCCGACTGCTTCATACCAACTTCACGTCAAGTTTGCCGCTTTCGCATGTGCGACGTGTCCCCCACCCGCGCAGGCACGCACGTTCGCGGAGCCGCCACCCGCGCAGGCACGCACGTTCGCGGAGCCGCCACCCGCGCAG
>JBDHVF010000705.1:0-4710 GCA_039809605.1 Polyangiales bacterium
CATGAATCACGCTTCAGCTCGATGTCGGCCGCGTCAGCGCATCGATCACGCGTCGTCGAGCTCGATCGAGCGGCGAGGAGCGAGGAATGCGAAGGTGGCCATGGTCGCCCTCGCAGCGCGAGGGCGCCTGCGAGACCCAGGCAGCCCATCTCCTCGTCTCCCTACGCTCAGCCACGCCCTCGCTCCGCGGGGGCGGGGCGCGCGGCAGCGGGGGTGGGGGCTCCGCGAAGGTGCGCGGCAGCGGGGGCGGGGCGCGCGGCAGCGTTGGGTGGGGGCTCCGCGAAAGCGGCCAGATTGACCTGCGGTTGGTATGAGCCCCGCGAGCCGCACGTGCCCGCGTACCTCGATCGTCAGGGTGTTCTGGTCCATGCGCGGAGGATACATGCGGTCACGACGCCGACAGGCGCCAGTGCCCGCGGGCGAGCGCGAGCGCCGCCACGCGCGACGTGACGGACGTCTGCGCGTGCTGGACTTGCCTGCCGACGGCCATGCCCGTGTGCACAGGGGACCGCTGGCCGTCGCGCTGGGCGCGACGTCGCGCTACCGCCTCGCGACCGCGCGAATCACCTCGACCACCCGCTCGCGCGCAGCCGCAGCCCGGCCGCACCCGAGGCGCGTCGACAGCGCCTCCGACGGGTCCGCGGGGGCGTCGTCTTCGACGACCGCGGGCTCGCACTCGACCTCGTCGCGGTCGTCGTCTTCGACGGCCAGGCGGTCGTTGGGTTCGGCTTCGACCTCGACCTCGCCGTCGAGGCGCGCGATGAGCTCGTCTTCGAAGCGCTCGCCGCGGCGGTCGAGCCAGTCGTACTCGCTCACCACCGACTGACGCTGACGGAACACCCCGTAGCGCCGCGACGCGTAGGCCGGGAACTGGTCGACGCCGTAGGCGTTGGGGGTGTCGTCCTCGCACTCCTCGACGAAGCGCCAGGCGGTCGAGAGGTGGTCGTGGGTCAGCGCGGTGTAGGGGATCATGGCAACGGCCTCCGTGAACGAGCGGGAACATGTGTCCGCTCGCAGCGGTGGCAACGACGGCCGCGACATTCTCCGTCCGTGCGCCGCGCGTGCATTCCGCGCGCTTGATCGATGCACCGGTCGCGCGGAGGATCGGCGCGATGCGACCCCTCGTGATCTTCGCCGCGGTGACCCTCGGCTGCGCGAGCACCGTGTCGGGCACCCGCGGCGACGCGCCCGACGCGGCTCCCGACGCGCCCGTCGACGCGCCCGTCGACGCGGGGGTCACCGCGAACCTCGAGCTCACCGTGCGACTCGGCCAGCGCGCGTCGGACACCGTTGGCGCCGATGTGCCCGTGCGCGTCGAGTCCCGCGAGGGCGAGGTCGTCGAGGGACGCACCGGCGCCGACGGCGTCTTTCGCGTCGCGGTCGATCCCTCGCGCACCTGGGACGTGACCGTCGCGCAGGCGGGCTACGTGGCCGTGTCGCTCGTCGGCGCCCGCGCGCCGCTCCGCACGCTGGTGCGGCTGCGCAGGAGCGAGCCGCTCCCCGCCTCGCGCACGACGACCTTCCCCGTGACGATTCGAGGGCGGAGCGCGCCGCGGAGCGCGGTGGTGATCGAGGGCGCGGTCGGCAGCACGGTCGCGCGCGACGACGCCGTCACCGTGGCGGTGCCCACGTGGACGGGCGCGCCCGAGGGCTTCTGGCTCACGGGCGTCGAGCTCGACGACGCGTCGAACATCCTGCGCGGAGGCTTCGCGCCGTCGCCGTCGCGTACGCGCGTCGCGCCCGTCGAGCTCGCGCTCGATCAGTCGCCTCGGCGCGACGTGCAGCGGCTGGAGCTCCCGGTGACCGGGCGGCTCACGGCGGCGAGCTACGGGCGCTTCGTCGTCGGGTCAGCGCTGCGCTTCAAGCCCGTCGAGGGCGGTGAGGGCGCGGTGAACGTGGGCCTCTCGACGCTCGCGCCGCCGTCGTCGCCCGCCGACCTCGCGTGGGCGATCACGCGCTTCGACGGCCCCCTCGCGCCCGAGCTCGTGAGCGCGTCGTTCGCCACGCGCGACGCGCCGACGCTCACCGCCACGGCCTCGACGCGCCCGCCCTTCGCGGGCCTCACGCTGGCGTTCGCGCCCGTGGGCGAGCCCGTCACGACCGCCGCGCCGCCGCGGTCCTTTCGCTTCACCGCAGCCACGGGCGCGTGGAGCCGCGCGTACTTCGCGGTGCGCTCCGCCGACGGCGCGGTGCGCTGGGAGGGCTTCGCCGTCGACGCGACGCCGTGGTCGGAGGTCGCGTTGCCGACGACGCCCGTCGCGCCGGAGGTGATCGTCGGGCGCGGGCGGATCCAGGCGGCGGCGTGCGTGCTGCGCGACGCGCCGCAGACGGGCGAGGCCCCGTGGTCGCAAGGGAGCGCCCGCCTCGACGCGCGGGCGACGCTGAGCGTGTGCGAGCCCGGCGCTTCGATCGACGCACCGTGAGCGCGTCGTCGACCGTGCGCGCTTCGCCGATCGCTTGACGGGAGTGGCGCGTGGCCCGAAGACCTCGCGGGCCCGAGGCGCTCGCCTCACGCTCGCCACCGACAGTTCGCGAGACTGTCACAGACGACTTCTACGCATCGCCCCGTGAACCGCCCACTGCTCCGACCGCTGACCGCGCTCTCGCTGGCCGTCTCGCTCCTCCCGCAGCGCGCCGAGGCCGTGCGCATCTGGGAGGAGCCTCGCCCCGGATGGACCCCTCCGCCCGGCACGCTCGTCCCCGGCGGCCTCTCGCTCGGCTCGGCGCTCGGGGGCCCCGGCGCCGCGCCCGACCTGCGCCCGCCGCCCACCCAGAGCTGGCTCACCCCGCTCGCCGCGGGCGGACACGCCGGCCAGAGCCGCTACCCCGAGGACGTGAGCTGGCGCTGGTTCGACATCAACTTCTACACCCAGGCCCTCTTCACGTACCAGACGGGCTTCGACCCCGACGCGGCCGTGAACTTCTCCGCGCCGCCGGGCCTCACGCTGCGCCGCACGCGCGTGGTGCTCCACGGTCAGGCCCACCCGATGCTCCAGGTGCGCATGGAGGTCAACATCGGCGACCGCGTCGACCTGCTCGACGCGTACGTGCTCGTGCCCGTGCGCCGCTGGCTCCAGGTGCAGGCCGGGCAGTTTCGCGTGCCCTTCTCCCGGCAGGAGCTCGTGTCGGGCGCGCGCTTCCAGTTCACCGAACCGTCGCTCTGGTCGGGCAACGCCAACGCGAGCGGCGTGCGCTTCATCCCCTCGTTCACGCCGGGCGTGATGGTGTGGGGGTGGGCGGGGCCGCGCGACCTCGTCGAGTACTACGCCGGCGTCTTCGACAGCCGCGACGTGAACAACCCCAACGTGCTCGACGGCTTCTTCATGTACGCCGGGCGCGTGGTGGTGAACCCCCTCGGCCGCCCGAGGATCTTTCAAGAGAGCGCCCTCGGCCTGCCGCGCGCCCCGACCCTCGCCATCGCCCTCGACGCCGCCGCGCAGACGCGGCAGGTGATCACCGCCGGCGCGACGCCGACGTCGCTCCGCGAGCGCTCGATCACCCTCGGCGCCGACCTCTTCGCCTCGGGGTGGGGCGCGTCGCTCTACGCCGAGGTCTACGCGCGCGACACCGAGCTCTCGGACAACACCACCGTCCCCAACACCCAGTCCCTCGGGTGGCTGGTGCAGGCGGGGTACCTCATCCCCGTGGATTTTCTGCGAGACCACCTCGAGGTCGTGGCCCGGGTGCAGGGCTTCGACCCCTCGACCTGCGTCACCCGCACGCAGGGCTCGGGCTGCGACGTGCGCCTCGCCCCCGCGCAGACCCGCGACGCGTACCGCGACTTCATGAGCAGCACGGCCTGGTCCGTCGGCGTCAACTGGTACCAGATGGGCCACGGCTTCAAGCTCCAGGCCGACTACACCTTCAACGTCGAGCGCGGGAGCGTCGCGGGCCGGCCCGGCGTCGCGAGCGTCGACAACGACGTGTTCACCCTGCTGCTCGCCGGCGGCTTCTGAACCGTCACTTCGCGGCGCGGCGCGGCTTCTTCGCGGGCTCGTCGACGAGCACCCGCAACAGGTCGCGCAGCGCGCGGCGCTGGCGCGGCGAGAGCGCGCGCATGGCCTCGTCGACCGCGGCGATGACCGTGGGCGAGGCCGCGCGGTACCACGCCACGCCGCGCTTCGTGGGCTCGACCACCGAGCGCCTGCGGTCGGCCGGGTCGGGGCTGCGGCGCACGAGCTTGCGCCCCTCGAGCTCCTCGAGCACGCGCGACAGGCCCGCGGGGTCCTGCGCCGTGGCCATCGCGAGGTCGTGCTGCACCGCGGGGCCGTTGTGCACGAGGTAGCAGAGCACCTGCCACGTGAAGACCGACTCGCCCTGCGCCTCGAGCGAGCGCGCCGAGGCCATCCACAACATCCGCCGGCTCCGGCCGATGAGACGGTAGACCTCCTCGGCCAGCGGGGCCTTCGTGCGGCGTGCGGCTGCGGAGGGCGGGTCGCGCATCTGCGGTCTCCTGTCTCGCGGCGTGCGAGCGCGAACGATTGTGTCTGCAACCGTTGCGATGTCAACGATGTCGACCTATAACGCCGCCCGTGCTGACGCAAGCCACGCGCGGCCGCGCGCACGCTCCGCACGGGCCGCCGCTCCGACAGCGATCGACGACGGCGCTCGTCTGCGCCTGCCTCGCGGCGCTGCTGGCGACGTCCGTGGCCGGCGCGCAGCCCGCGGGGCCGCAGCGCGTGTCGCTCTCGGCGGCGGTGGCGCGCGCGG
>JBDHVF010000706.1:0-4706 GCA_039809605.1 Polyangiales bacterium
GGCGGGGGCGGGGCGCGCGGCAGCGCGGGTGGGGGCCACGAAGCTCGCGCAGCGCGCAATTTCACGTGGTGGGAGCGGGGGGCGGGGCGGTGGGAGCACGCGCGCACTCGGTGGGAGCACGCGCGAACTCGGTGGACGGGCGCGCGAACTCGGTGGGAGCACCCGCGGACTCGGTGGACGGGTGCCCGGACTTGGTGGGAGCACGGTGGGACTCGGTGGGAGCACGCGCGGACTCGGTGGAAGGGCAGTGGCACTCGGTTGGAGGACGATGGCACTCGGTTGGAGGACGATGGCACTCGGTGGGAGGACGATGGCACTCGGTTGGAGGACGATGGCACTCGGTGGGAGGACGATGGCACTCGGTGGGAGGGCGACGGCACTCGGTGGGAGACGCGGTCAGCTCGACGGTGCCGCCAGGAGCCACTGGAAGACCGCGTCGATCGCGCGCACCACCGCGTCGTCGGGCACCTCGTCGGGCAGCTCGTAGAGCACGCGCTTCACCCTCGCGCGCACCCGGTCGCGCAGGGGCTGGTGCAGCTTCCAGTCGAGGGTCATGGCCTCGGCGACCGCGCCGGGCAGCGCCTTCGCGACGGCCGCGAGCGCCTCCTTCGGCGCGTCGCCCACGGCGCGGGCGATCACGTCGCGAAAGGCCAGCTCCTGCTCGGTGACGCCCTCGCGCTCGGCCCGCGTCGACTCGGTCTTCGCAGCGCCGAGCAGCGTCACCATCTCGGCGAAGAACGCCTCGGCGTTGTCGAGGCCCTCGTTGTAGCGCGCCACGAGCCGCTCGAAGCGCGCCTGGAGCTCGTCGCGCGTGGGGTTCTCCTTCAGCAGCCCGTCGAGCGCGCGGCGCACCACCGTCTGGAGGCTCATCGCGCCCGCGTTGGGCGTCTGCTGCTGCGCGATCTTCTGCGAGAGACCCTCGACGTCGAGGCGGCGCAGGTCGAGCGGCTCGCGCTCGTAGCCCGGCGTCCAGCCCTCGGACACGCGGTGCACGACCACGCCCTCGGCCAGCATCGCGCGAACCCGGTCGACGTACGCGCTCACGTCGGGGCGGTCGATGGAGGCCCGGATGTAGCCCGCCACGTCGGTGAGAAAGCCGTGGCGCAGCGCGAAGGGGGCGACCGCGTCGTCGAGCACCATCGCCGAGAAGATCCGGTCGACGAGGTTCACCTGCGCCAGGAAGCTCCTGCGCCGCTCCTCGGGGAAGATCAGCGCCTCCTTGGCGGCGTTGCGACGCGCGAGGCGGTCGGCCAGCGCGACGCCGGGGGGCTCGCTCGGGTCGACGCCCGCGGCGCGCACCATCGCCTCGGCGTCGTCGATGGCGCGCGAGAGGGCGGCCAGCAGCACCTTCTTCGGCTGCACGGGCGTCTGACCCGCCGCCGCGCCGGGGCGGTTGGCGTAGATCGACAGCGCGCTCCGCAGGTCGTGGAAGACGCCCGCGTAGTCGACGATCATGCCGCACGCCTTGCCCGCGTCGACGCGGTTGGCCCGGGCGATCGTCTGCATCAGCGTGTGGTTGCGCATCGGCTTGTCGAGGTAGATGACGTCGCAGCTCGGCACGTCGAAGCCCGTCATCCACATGCCGCACACGAACACCATCCGCAGGGGGTGCTTCGGGTCCTTGAAGCAGACGTCGAGCGCGGGGGGCTCGTTGATCCGCTTGCGGATCGGCACGATGTCGAGCGGAAAGCCCGTGGGGTTCTCCTTCGTGACCTTGTGCTTCCTGAAGTCGTCGACCTCGCCCTGCGACTCGGAGATCACCGGCGCCATCTCGGTCGCGCGCATCCACCCGATGAGCTCCGCGAGGTCGTCGCGCTTCGTCGACCCCTCGGGCTGCGCCTCCCGCTCGAGCTCGAGCGCGGCGATGCGCGCCCTCCAATGGCCCTGCACCCGCACGTACATCTCCACCGCGGTGAAGCGGTCGATGGAGACCACCATCGCCTTGCCGCGCGAGGTCCGCGACGTGTAGTGAGCGACGAGGTCGCGCGCCACCTCGTCGAGCCGCTTGTCGTCGGTGACGAGGCTGTAGAGCTTCGCGAGGTCGCGCCGCAGCGCGCGCGTCTGGTCGGGGTCGAGCTCGGCCTCCTCGAGCAGCTTGAAGACGCGCTCGCCGAGGGCCTTGTCGGCCAGCTCGATCTTCGGCAGGCGGTTCTCGTAGTAGAGCGGGACCGTGGCCTCGTCGGAGATCGCCTCCTCGAAGGGGTAGATCGACACGTAGTCGCCGAAGGTCTTCTTCGTCTCGCCCTCGGCGCTCTTCTGGTGGGCGTCGCCCTCGTCGCCCACCAGGGGCGTGCCCGTGAAGGCCATGTAGCGCGCGTGGGGGAGCGCGAGGCGGAGGTTGCGCGCGAAGGTGTCGTACTGCGAGCGGTGCGCCTCGTCGGCCATCACCACCACGTCGTCGCGCTCCGAGAGCGTCGGGTACGTCGCGCCCTTCACCTCGGTCGAGAACTTCTGGATCAGCGTGAAGACGTGCCGGTGGTCGGCCCGGAGCAGCTCGCGCAGGTGGTCTCGGTCCTGTGCCTGCACGAGGGCCTTTCTGCCCTGCTTCGCGTCGGGCGCGCGCACGGCGCCCGCGGCCACGAAGGTCTTGTAGATCTGGTCGTCGAGGTCGTCGCGGTCGGTCACCACCACGAAGGTCCAGTTGCCCGGCACCTTGCGCAGCGCCTTCTGCGAGAAGAACACCATCGAGTAGCTCTTGCCCGAGCCCTGCGTGTGCCAGAACACCCCGAGGGGCGTTCCCTTCGACGGCGCGCCCTCGCGGCGCGCGGTGGCGTCGCGCTTCGAACGTCGCAGCGCCTCGATGGCGTTGTTCACGCCGATGAACTGGTGGTTCTGCGCGACGATCTTCGCGACGCCGCCGGGCACCTCGACGAAGAGCGTGAAGTTCTCGATGAGGTCGAGCATCCGCGCCGGGTCGCACGCCGCGCGGAGCAGCGTCGCCTGGCCGGGCGTCGGGGGCTCGTCCTCGCGGGCGACGCGCTTCCACGGCTTGAAGTGCTCCCACGCGGCGGTGATCGTGCCGAGGCGCGCGTCGCCCCCGTTGGCGAAGATCACCAGCGCGTTGAAGTGGAACAACCTCGGGATGGTCGTGCGGTAGTCGCTGAAATTGCCCTCGTGGGCCGCGCGCAGCGGCACGTCGGGCGACTTGAGCTCCACGAACACCAGCGGCAGCCCGTTGACGAAGCCTACGAGGTCCGCGCGCTTCGTGTACACGTCGCCCCGGAGCTCGAACTCGCGCACCGCCACGTAGCTGTTGTTCCGGGGCTCGTCCCAGTCGATCACCCGCACGCGCACCGTCTCGGCGCCGCCATCGTCGGACCTGACCTCCACGGGCACCCCGTCGCGCAAGAGCGCGTAGAGCTCCTGGTTGGCGCGCGGCAGCGAGAGCGCGCCGCGGTCGCGGAGCAGCTCCTCGTACGCCGCCTTCCGCGCGTCGTCGGGGAGCTCGGGGTTCAACGCCTCGATGGCCTCGCGCAGACGCCGTGGGAGCACGTGCTCCGTGTTGCTCTGGCGCCCATAGGTCGAGACGGCGCCGAAGGTCTCTTTGTAGCCGTTGTCGACCGTCCATCGCAGCGCCTCGAGCTGCTGCTGAAAGACCGCGGCGACCGCCTGCTCCTTGAGTTGCGTGGGGTTCATCGGGGCGTCTCTACGCGCGGCAGGGTAGCGGGTTTGCTCGCGAGTGACGAGGTATGTCTTGCGCGATGTGCGTGCTTCATGACCCCCACCCGCGCTGCCGCGCGCCCCGCCCCCGCCTCGGGGGCGGAGCTCACCGCGCCGAAACGAGTGCGAGGAACTGCGGGCGTCGCGCAGGCACCCATCGCTGCGCGTGCAGCTCCACATTCTCGCTCCCAGTACAGACAGCTCCGCCCCCGAGGCGGGGGCGGGGCGCGCGGCAGCGCGGGTGGGGGCCACGAAGCACGCACATCGCCTATGTCTCGGGTGGCGGGGCGCCACGCTGCCCCCGACGCGCAGCAGAAGATCCGCGCGCGCCTCGGGCGCTGAACGACGCCTCGACGGAGGCGCGACCGAGCGGGGGGGTCGCTACGAGACGGCACGATCGCGCTTCCGCCGAGGAGCCGGTCACGTCTCCGTCGCGCATCCGCGGAACGCCGACGCCACCAGTCAGAAAGCGCGATCCGAAGCCGCCAGAGCGGCGAAGGTCACTTCGCGGAACCGTCGCCCGTCGCCGTCACACTCGCATCCTTGCGACGACGGCCGCGGCGCGGCGGCTCGGTGGCAGCGGGCGGCGGCGCCTCGTCGATGGGCTCCTCGGGCGGCAGCGGCAGCCGCGAGACGTCGACCTCGCCCGAGAGCAGCTTCGGGAGCAGCAGGTCGCGCACCTTGCGGAGCGTGGCGTTGCGCTTCGCGAGCGTCTGGATCAGCGAGACCTTCGGCGTCACGAAGTCGCTGAGCGCCTCGCGGTCGGAAGACGTCCCCACCGGAACTTCGTAGGAGGCCATATCCTCCCAGTCGGCGCGGGGCATCTTCGAGCCATTTGCGAGTTGGCTGATGGTGGCTACGAACGCGTCGCTCGTCACGCACATCAGCACGGCCGCTGCATCACGCGGGTCGCAAGGTCGCATGATGACAGTGTCGTTCGACGCGACGCCGTCGAACGCAGCAGGGCCGACCCTGAGGCATCCCCTCACTTTTTCGCGGGGAATTCCGCAAGATCCCGGAGCTCCTGGGAGAGGGCTTCCATGGTC
>JBDHVF010000707.1:0-4700 GCA_039809605.1 Polyangiales bacterium
TTCGACTTCCGGCGCTACGCCATCGCCTGCCTCTACGGGCTCCTCGTCCTCGCGATCGCGCTCGCGCGGGTGATGGGTTCCGACGCCGAGGACGTGCCCGCGATCGCTCTCTGGAGCGAGGCCGCCATCATGGTGGCCATCTCGGCCGGGCCCGCCTTCGTCGCCGCGTGGCTCGAACGCCGCCGCGCCCCGGCGGTCGAGCTCGCGCGCCAGCTCACGACCCTTCGCCGACGCCTCCGCGGCGAGGAGCGCCGCATCGACCGGGCGAACCGGTACCTCCGCCGCCTGGATCGTCAGCAGGTGGAGTGGACGCAGACGAACGCGCAGGGGCGTGCCGCTTACTCGGTCGCCCACGAACGCACGCTCGCCGCCTCGCAGCGCGAGGACGAGAGCATCGAGGAATGAACACGGAACCGACCCACTGCCGAAGGAGACCCGCATGACCACGAAGACCACGGTCCGCCCGCGCACGCGGCGGACGCTGCTCAACCCCGGCGCCAACCGCGGCGCCCGGGAGAACATCAAGGCGCTCAAGGACTTCAACCGCACGTCGAACGCCGCGGTGATCGAGGCGACCTACGTCGACCCCGTCCCGGGGCGCGCGGAGGAGACCGCCGAGCTCGCGCGCCGTGACGGCGTGCCCTCGGTCGCGATCGAGGCGACGGGGGAGGAGGCGCTCGACAGCGCCGACGGCGCGCTCCAGCTCGTGAACGTCGACAGCCCCCTCACGCTCGCCGAGCTCCTCGCGCGCTCCGGCGTGCGCGGGATCCCGTCCCTCGGCTACCTCATGATGGCGGGCGGGGGTGGCCGCCTCGCGGGCGTGCGCGTCGCGCTCAGGCCCGGCGAGAACGAGCGTCGCGATGAAGTCGTGACCTTCCTGCGCGCGCTCGCGACCGTGACGGCCCGGAGCGGCTCGCGCGCCCTCTTCGGCGAGGAGGCCAGGAACGCCCACCACCTGGCCGAGATGCCCATCCGCGCCGCCTTCGCGCGCCACACGGAGACCGAGCTCGCGCGCCTCTCGGCGGGGGTCGTCCCCGAGCACGCGCCCATCGACCTCACCTTCGACGGCCGTTCCGCGATGCCCGTCCTCGTCGTGCGCCGCGTCACCTACGGTGACCCGGTGTCCGTGATCGAGGAGGCCGCGCGCACCCCCGCCGTGCCGCTCCGGCGCGGCACGAGCTTCCTCGTCGCCGAAGTGACCGACGGCGAGGGCATCCGGCTCCACGAGGCCCGTCGCCGCATCGTGGACGGCCGCCTCGCGGTGCGCGCCTCGACCACGATCGACGAGGAGGGGATGCGCTCCTCGCTCGAGGCGCGCCCCGCGATCCTCGACGTGCTCGATGAGCGCGAGAAGCGCCCGGAGCTCCAGGCGCTCACGCTCCTCTTCGGCTGGGCGGCGCGCGAGGCGACCGCCACCGAGCGGGCCATCGAGCGGGTGCGCACCGACACCTTCACCGTGACCTCGCCCGTCCTCACGTCGGACTGATCCCGCGCCATCCCGTGCAAGGGGGGCGGGCCACGTGCTCGTCCCCTCCGCTCCTCCCACCAGCATCGATCTCTTCGCTCACAGAAGATACCTGTCAGCGTGAAGGAAGGGCGCGTCTCGTCACGCCTCCTCGAACGACGGCAGCGGTGCGTCCGCGCAGGGCTTCGACACCGCCACGGCGGGTTGCATGCGAGCGCGTGGGCGACGACGTCGTGCACCCCGTCACGAAACCTGCGCGCCCGCGCCTCCTGCCGTGAACCCTGCCCCTACGGGGGCACCTCACGAAAGGAAGCGCACGGCATGGCTGCTCTCACCGGGCTCCTGTGGAGCCTCCTCTTCCTCACGATCGCCGCGGGGGCTCTCGCGCGGATCGTGGGCTGGCGCACCCTCGAACAGCTCGCGAGCAGGTTCGCGGTCGCCATCCTCCTCACGCTCTTCGTGCTCCCGCTCGCCGAGCACGAGGCCATCGCCGCGCATGATGCGGTCGCTTCGCGCACGGGCGGCTGCGCCGCTCCCGAGGTCGTTCTCGTTCGGCCCGAGCACCTGCTCGGCGTCGGCCTCGTCGCCCTGGGGCACATCGCGCTGGGCGTGTGGTGGCTCCGCCGCCGTGCGCACCGGGATGACCGTGGGCGCGAACTCGCCGAGCGCGACGCGCCCCGCCTCCCGCCGCGGAGCGAAGACGGAGGGACGCCGTCATGACGATGCGCTCCCACCTCACGGAGAGCGGGGGGCGCCGCACGCGCGCGCCCGAGCCTCGGAGAGGCGCCCGCCCGTACCGCCGCCGGGACGCCCCGCGCGTGCTTCCGGCACGTCCCCCGCGGCCGCCGGAAGGCACCGCGCTGTCGCTCCTCCGCGCGCTCGCGGAGGCACTCGAGGCCGAGGGCGTCGTGATTCGAGGGGCATTCGCCCGCGCGAAGGGACGGGCGATGGCTCCGCCGTTCGTGCAGCCCGAAGGGGTGACGAACGACACGGTGTATGACGCGCGCTTCGAGATCCCGACGACCGCGAACGATGGCACGCCCTTCCCCGTCGCGGTCCTCGTGCCCCTCCTGCGCGACCTCTATGAGCGCACGGGCGGTGCGACGGTGATCGACGCCCTCGGGGTCTGGCGCGACGGCCCGAAGACCGCCTGCTTCGATGTCTCGCTCACGGTCGAGGTGTGTACGAGCGATCGGGAGGGGCTCCTGGCCTTCCTCGAGCGTGTGCGCCGAGACCTCGACCAGGACGCGATCATGCTGCGCATCACGCGCCCTGAACTCGTCTGGATCAGGCGGTCCGGAGGGGCGCCGTGACGAACCCTCTCATTCGCTGGCTCCTTGGCGTGGGTCACGCCGAGGAGGTCCGCCGCGCACGCGCCGAGATGGGGCGCGACCGCGCCATGCTCGCCGCGCACCTCGACGCGGACGAGCGGGCCTTCGTCAACGAGATGGAGGTGCGCGCCCGTACGCAGCACGTCGCCCTCGGGGAGTGCCCTCCCGCCGTGCCCTACCGCGTTCCCCTCGCGGCCTTCGACGGCACCCACTCGTGGACCTCGGCCGGGACCGGCTCCGGCAAGACGCGCTTCGTCGCGTCGCTCGTCGCCGCACTCCTCCTCGCACTCGTCGGGGGCGCGCCGCTCGCCGTCGTGTGCCTCGCCATGCAGGGCGACCTCGTCGACCTCGTGCTCCGCGCGCTCGGCGCCATCCTCGCGCGTACCCCCGCGGGGCGCCGTCGCGAGGCGCTCTCGCGGCTCACCGTCGCGCGGTTCTTCCGCGGCGCGACCTTGCCGCCCTTCGACATCTTCACGCGCTCGCCGCACGCGCCCCTCCTCGTGCAGGCGCAGACCCTCGCCGAGGTGATCGAGCACTCACTCGGCGCGGCGCTGGGGTCCCGCCAGGAGACCGCCCTCACCATGCTCATCGCGCTCGCGATCGAGGCGGGGCTTCCCGTGAATGCGCTCCGCCTCCTCCTGCACGATAGGAACGCGCTCGAAGCGCTCGCGCGGCGCTCGGCGGAGCCCCTCGTCACCGCGTACATCCTGAACCGCTTCGCGCGGGAGTCCTCGGCGACGACGGACGGCATCGCCTCGCGCCTCGACAGGCTGATCTCGCTCGACGACGGCCTCCGCGGCGCGCTCGCGGGCCCCGGGACGATCGACTTCGCCGGGTGCTTCCGTCCCGGCGCCGTCTCGTGCTTCGACCTCTCGGGAAGTCCCCTGGGCGGCGACGGCGCCCGCCGCGCCCTCGGCGCTCTCACGATCCAGGCGCTCGTGTCGGCGGCGCTCTCCTCCGCACGCACGATCGAAGGGCCGACGGTCTTCGTCGTGGACGAGGCGCAGCTCGCACTCACCCCCGCCACCATGGCGACCCTCTCGACCGCGGTCACCACGATCCGCGCGGCGAAGGTGGGCATCCACTTCGTCAATCAGTCGCTCGCGCAACTGCCGCGCGAGTTCGTGCAGCTCCTCTCGACCAACGTGACCTGGCGCTTCCTCGGCCGCTCGGGCGCGACGGACGCCGCGATGAGCGTCGAGTTCCTGCCCCGTACGGGGCGCGTACCGAAACCCCGGCCGCCCTTCGGCCCGCCGGGAGAGCGCGTCGAGTTCCTCTCGCGGAGCGAGGAGGAGACCTTCCGCGTCGCGGAGTGCGGCGCGCTCCCGCGTCGCACGTTCTTCATGACCGAGCGCTCCGCGCCCTTCGGCGTGCGGCGTATGGAGGCGCCGGAGTTCGACCCGCCGACCTGGGAACGCCTGCCCTCGGAGCTGCGCGCCGCGCTCGAACGAGGGGCGACCGGCGTGCCGAGGAGCGAGCTCATCGCCCGCGCACGCGAGGTCGAAGCGCGCGTGATGGCGCAGAGTGCCGGCGCCTCGGCTGAAGAGGACGAGTCGCCGGAGCCCAAGCGTCGCGCGCGCCGTGGCGTGCAGGCACCCGCAACGCCGGATGCCGTCACGCGCGCGGAGAAGTGGTCGCGCCGCGGGAGGAAGACGCCGTGAAGCGCCTCCTCACCTTCTTCGCCTGGCTCCTCGCCATCAGCGTGTACCTCACCGCGGGGTGGGTGCCCGGACTCATCCTCGTGGTCGTGGCGCTCGCCGCGACGATCCGCTCGCTCGTCCACACGGCCCGCGAGCTCGCTCCCACCGTGCGCTGCCCCCGCGGCCACGCCGTGCCCACCTACGGCCTCACGCGCTGCAACGCCTGCGGGTTCGAGGGGGAGGGGAGCCTCTGGCGGTGCGGCC
>JBDHVF010000708.1:0-4692 GCA_039809605.1 Polyangiales bacterium
CGGGGGCGGGGCGCGCGGCAGCGTTGGGTGGGGGCTCCGCGAAAGCGGCCAGATTGACCTGCGGTTGGTATCAGCCCCCGCCCGCGAGCACGCAGGCCACGCCCGCGGTCACCGCCGCCGAGGCCGCCACGCGCAGCGGCGTCGCGCGCTCGCCCAGGAGCGCCCGCGCCCCCGCGACGCCCAGCGGGATGCTCACCTGCCGCAGCGCCGCGACGTAGCTCGTCTGGTCGCTGAGCTGATAGGCGAGCAGCACCAGCCCGTAGCTCGCGAAGCTGAACGCGGCGGCCACGAGCGCCCACCCCCAGCCCGCGCCCCGCTCGCGCGGCGCGTCGCGCGTCGCGAGGCGGGCGACCCACGGCGCCGTCGCGACGGCCTCCCACACCGCGTAGCGAGCGGCCATGTCGGGGCGCCGCGGGAGCGCCTCGAGCGCGAGCTTGTCGACGACCGAGAAGGCCACGGTGGCGAGGGCGATCACCACGATCCACGCCGTCGCGCGGCTCCAGTAGCGCCGCGGGGAGAACGCCCCGAGGCCCGGCAGCGGCGCGAGGAGGCAGCCCGCGACGACGAGCGCCATGCCCGCGAGCCCGAGGGCGCCGGGGCTCCGCCCTCGCGCGGCGTCGACCGCGGCCAGCAGGAGCACCGGCAGCGCGCGGGAGAGCGGGTACGCGAGCGAGAAATCGCTGGCCTGGTAGGCCCGCGAGAGCGCGAGGTAGTAGACCGCCTGCGCGCCGCCCGTGAGCGCGAGCAGCCCGAGGAGCGAGGGCGTGAGCGCCGGCTCGCGCAGCTCGGCGACGAGCGCGGGCGCGAGCCCGGCGGCGGCGACGACCAGGGGGATCTTGTAGAGCAGGCCCGACGACTCGCCGCGCCGGTGGGCGAGGAGGTTCCAGCCCGCGTGCAGGCACGCCGAGGCCAGCACGAGGACGAGCGCGGCGAGCACGGCGGCGGCTCTGTCTAGCAGGTCTTGCGGGCCACGAAGAGGCCCCACTTGAGGTCGCCCGAGCGGCAGAAGGCGATCTTCTGGTCCCAGCGCTCCACGAGGTAGTCGTAGTCCGACGGGTCGTACTCGCGCAGAAAGGCCTCGCGGAGCCCCGCGAGGCGCGCCCGCTCCTCGTCGAGCCCCGAGACGAACTCGGCGGTGATGTCCTCGCGGGTCACCACCTGAAGGCCCGCGGCCTCGACGCCCCGCGCGTACGCGTCGAGCGTCTGCAGGTGGTAGTCGCACGCGTCGAGGTACTTGCGGAACGGCGGCGTGAGCTCGCCGTCGCCGCGCGCGAAGTCGGTGACGAAGAGCTGCCCGCCGGGCTTGAGGCACCGGGCGACGTTGCGCCACACGGCGGCCTTCTCCGCGAGGTAGAGCACGCAGTCGCGCGTCCACACGACGTCGAACGACGACGCCTCGAGGTCCGCCGTGCGGATGTCGCCGAGGGCGAAGCGCACGCCCTCGACGCCCTCCTCGACGCGCCGCTCGTCGCTGATCTCGATCATGGCGCGCGACACGTCGAGCCCCACGACCTGCGCGCCGTGGTGGCGCGCGAGGTAGAACGCCGAGCCCCCGAGCCCGCTGCCGACCTCGAGCACCCGCATGCCCGGCCGCAGGTCGAGCCGGCCGCAGAACGACGCGACGGCCTCGTACCCACCGGGGCTCTGAAACCCGCGGCCGTACATGAACTCCGACCGCAGGATGTTCCTGCGCGTGTAGCGCTGCGCCTCCGCCCGGCGCTTCGCCTCGACGTCGAACTCGACCTGCATCATCGCTCCGTCCATCGCTGCCTCATCTCTCGTTGTGGGTGCGCGCCGTCGACGCCCTGCGCGCGGCCTCGCTGCCTGCGCGTCGGTCGAACGAGCCGCCGAGCCGCGCACCGACCGGGGCCGCCCAGAGCAGCGGACGTGCCGCGCTCGCGCCTCGTGTTTTCACGGCGAAATCAGCGGTGCGAGCGGTGGCCGGCCGGTGGCCGGCCGGCGGTCGGCCGCGCGCTACAGCGCGACGCGCACGGGCGCGAGGCGCATCACGGTCGTGCCGTCGCCGACCTGGCCCGCGTTGTTGTTGCCCCAGCACCAGAGCGAGCCGTCGCCGCGGACGCCGCAGGTGTGGCCGGCGTTGCCGACGCCGAGCCGCAGGCCCGAGAGGTGCGGCGCGGCCGTCGGGGTGGGCCGCGCGGTGGTGGTGCCGTCGCCCGCCTGGCCGTAGTTGTTGAGCCCCTGCACGAGCACCGTGCCGTCATCTCGGTAGCCGTAGGCCGTGCCGCCGACGACGGCGAAGCGCGCGACGCGGCCGAACGCCGTCATCGCGACGGGCCTGCGGATCTCGGCGTTCGTGGGCATGTCGGGGATGAAGCCGTCGACGTTGAAGCCCCACATGAGGAGCGTTCCGTCATCGCGCCGCGCGAACGAGGCGCCGCCGCTGACGGCGACCTGCGTGGCGCGCGCGAGGTCCACCACGGTCGTCGGCGTGTAGACGTAGGTCGTGTCGGTGCCGTCGCCGACGGCGCCCCAGCGGTTGCCGCCCCAGCACGCGACCGAGCCGCCCGCGCGCAGGGCGCACGACTGGCCGAACTCCACGGCGAGCGACGTGGCGTCGGGGAGGTTCATCACGGGCGTGGGCGAGGCGCGGTGCGCGCTCGTGCCGTCGCCGACCTGCGCCGTGAGGTTGCTGCCCCAGCACACGGTCGCGCCGCCCGCGCGGATCACGCAGGCGTCGTCGCCGCCCACGTAGAGGGCCGCGGCGTCGGTGAGGCCCGGCACGTCGACGGGGCTCGCGCGGTCGGTCATCGTGCCGTCGCCGAGCTGCCCGTAGCGGTTCGAGCCCCAGCACGCCACGGTGCCGTCGCGGCGGCGCGCGCACGTGTGGTTCTGGCCCGCCGAGACCTCGACGACGTCGCGCAGGCCGGGCACCGCCGTCGGCGTGGAGCGCGAGACGGAGCAGCCGTCGCCGAGCTGCCCGCTCCCGCCGCTGCCCCAGCACGCGACCGTGCCGTCGACGCGCCACGCGCAGGTGTGCGCGGCGCCGAGGGTCACGCCCGCGACGGCCGCCCCGTCGCACGCGAGGCCGGGCGGGCACACGCAGCGGCCGCCCGTGCACACGCGCGACGGGCCGCAGGTGGCGCAGTCGTCGACGACGCCGTCGCAGTCGTCGTCGAGGCCGTTGCAGGTCTCGTCGGTCGGGGTCACCTGCCCCGCGCAGGTGCCGCCCGACGCGCCGCACGCCGCCACGCCCGCGCGGCACACGCCGACGCCCTCGGTCACGCGCGTCGTGAGGCTGAAGTCGACGGCCGCGAGCGTCGCCGAGTCGGTGGTGACGGGGTGCTGGTAGTGGTCGCCGCCGAGCTCCTGGTAGCCGATCGTCGGGTCGCCGACCGGGGGGTGCAGGCTGCCGGGGTGCACGTGAACGGCGCCCGTCCCCTCGTCGATCACGACTTCGAAGGCGATCCACGAAGGCGAGCCGGCGGCGCCGAACTCCGCGCGGGGGTAGTGGATGACGAACTTGCGCGCGGGCGCGTCGCCCACGGTGGCGACGCACACGCCCATGGGCTGTCGAAGGTCTTGCCAGAAGGGGAACACCGCGTCGCCCATCGGCCGATACGGCAGCGGACGGTTCACCGGGTCCGCGAGCACCGTGGGGAACCCGATCACGCCGTTCGAGCTGATGCCTACCTGCGTGTACGTCCTGTTCACGTAGCGCAGCGGGAAGGGCAGGGGCACGGTGACCGCCTCGTCGTCGGCGCCCACGAGCAGGCGACGGCTCCCGGGCAGGTCGCACGCGTAGAGCCAGGGGCCGCCGCCGTACGACGCTTGAATGGCGTCGGGGTCCGCGTAGCAGCGCTCGCCCGAGGTGCACCAGCCAGGGGGAAAGGTCCCTCCGTCGGCCGCGTCGAGCGGCGCGCTCACGTCGGTCGTCGGCGTGGCGTCGTGCGACGCGACCACGTCGGGCGCAGCCATGGCGTCGAGCGCGGTCGTCGCGTCGGGCGGCGGCATGGCGTCGAGCGCGGTCGTCGCGTCGGGCGGCGGCGCCATCGAATCGAGCGCGATCGTCGCGTCGGGCGAGGTGACCACGTCGGGCGGCGCCATCGCGTCGGGCGGCGGCGCGTCGCCCCCCATGCCGCCGATCGTCAGCGTCTCGGCGCACCCCGTCACGCATGCGAACCCCGCGCACACACCCATCCATCGAACGCGCGCCCTCATGGCGGCACCTCCCGGTCTCGCGGCGGCGCCCTTCGCCGCCGTTCGATCGCCTCGGTGGAGAGAGGCGGCGCGGGCCGTCACCGAATCGACGTCCCCGCGACGCGGTCGCGAAGGGCGCGCACCCGCGGCGCCTGCGTGCTCGACGGCCACGCGCGAAGAAACGCGTCGGCGCGCGAGAGCGCCTCGGCGTCGCGCCCGAGACGGTGGAGGGCCTCGACCGTCACCACGTCGCGCTCGTGCTCCAGGTTGCCCGCGGGGAACCTCCGCGCGTGCTCCGCGGCGAGCGCCAGCGCCCTCGAAGGGTCGCCCACGAGCGCCGCGTACGCGGACCTCAGGAGCTCCCGCTCGGCGTCGAGGCCACCGTCGTCGGCGCTCGCCGTCGCGGCCGCTTCACGTTCGGCCGCGGGCGCCTCGGCCGCCGTCGCGGGTCTCGCGGCGACGTGGGCGGATCGCGTCACGACCGCGGTCGGGCGCGCGGGCGCGATCGGCGCCGCGACGGCCGGCGCGACCGGC
>JBDHVF010000709.1:0-4690 GCA_039809605.1 Polyangiales bacterium
TGGAAGACGAGCGACCCCTCGCGCGAGGCCGCGGTGCGCGCGTCGATCGAGCGCGACGCCCACCGCGTACCCGTGCACGTGACCGTGCGCGGCGCGTTCGGCGAGGCGCCGGAGTTCGAAGCGGTGACGGCCCGCGGCGCGCGCGCGACGGTGCGCGGCGACGCCCCGGTGGAGCGCGCGGTGTCGCGGCCGCTCACGCTCGACGTGCTGCGCGACAAGCTCGGGCGCCTCGGCGACACGCCCTACGCGCTCGGCGAGCTCGCGTCGGAGCTCCCCGACGGCGCGATGGTGCCGGTGTCGTCGCTCAACCGCGCGCGTCGGGCGCTGGTCGACGCGCTCGCGGCGGGCTCGCGTCGCGCGTGGCCCACGACCGGGGTCACGCACGAGGCGCTGCTCGCCGAGGCGCGCGGGCCGTCGGTCGCTCCGCCGCCCGGCGGGCTCTTCGCGCTCTGCCGCACGCTCCCGCAGGCGCGGGCGGCGGTGCGCGCGGGCGTCGACGGGGTGATCCTCGACTTCCTCGAGCTCACGGGCACGGGCGCGGCGCTGCGGGCGCTGCGCGAGGAGTCTTCGGTGCACGTCGCCGTGGCGCCGCCGCGCGTGCGCAAGCCCGGCGAGGAGAAGATCGACCGCTACCTCGCGTCGCTCGAGCCCGACGCGGTGCTGGTGCGCAGCCTCGGCGCGCTCTACGAGGGCGGCGCCGACGGCGCGGCCCGCGTGGGTGACTTCTCGCTCAACGTGACCAACCGCCTCTCGGCCCTCGAGGTGCTCTCGCGCGGGCTCGTGGCCTTCACCCCGTCGTTCGACCTCGACTCCGCGCAGCTCACGGCCCTGGTCGAGTCGGGCCTCGGGCCGTGGGCCGAGGTGGTGCTGCACCACCCGATGCCGCTCTTTCACATGGAGCACTGCGTGATCGCGGCGCTGCTCTCCGAGGGCAGGGACCACCGCGACTGCGGGCGGCCGTGCGAGCGCCACGCGGTCTCGCTGCGCGACCGCGCGGGCATGGAGCACCCCGTCGAGGCCGACGTGGGGTGCAGGAACACGGTCTTCCACGCGGCCGCGCAGAGCGCCGCGGGGGTCGTCGCCGCGTGCCGGCGCGCGGGCGTGCGCCGCTGGCGCGTGGAGCTCGTGCGAGAGGCGCCCGCCGAGGTCGAGCGCGTGGTGCGCACGTATCGCGCACTCCTCGACGGTGTGATGACCGCGCAAGAAGTCTGGAAGACCCTGCGCGTGGAGGGCGCTCCGGTGGTGCGCGGATCGCTCAGGGTGATCCAACCCTCGCGCGTGATGTGATATCCCAGAGGCTGCCCCATGGAACCCCAAGCCACTGACCGCTCCGCGCGCCTCACGGCGGTGCGCGCGGAGATGAAGCGCCTCGGCCTCGACTACCTCATCGTGCGCAGCACGGACCGTTACCTCAACGAGTACGTGCCGCACGACGAGAGCACGCGCGAGTGGCTCACGGGCTTCACGGGCAGCCTCGGCGACGCGCTCGTGGGCCACGAGTCGGCGTGGCTCTTCGTCGACGGGCGCTACCACGCGCAGGCCGACCGCGAGGTCGACCTCTCGACGTGGGCGGTGGTGAAGAACACCCTCGGCGTCTCCAACGAGCGCGCGTGCGGCGAGCGGCTGATCGAGATCGCCAAGGAGCGCGGGGAGGTCGCCGTGGGCTTCGAGCCCGACCGCTACGCGGTGAGCACGATGGAGGGCTTCGAGAAGCAGCTCCTCGGGCACGCGATCGCGCTGCGCGCGGTGACGCCCTCGCCCGTGGAGACGGTGCGCGGCCCGGTGGCGCCGGGCGTGTCGGGCACCGGGCGCATCCGCGCGCTCGACGAGTCGTCGGTCGGCCGCGCGGTGGCCGAGAAGGTGGCCGACGTGGCCGCGTGGCTCGAGCCGCGCCGCGCCCACGCGCTGTGGGTGTCGAAGCTCGACGAGGTCGCGTGGCTCACCAACCTGCGCGGCGACGAGATGCCCTTTCAGGCCACGTTTCGCGGCGAGGCGCTCGTCACGCGCGGCGAGCTCCTGGTGAGCGTCGACGTGGCCCGGGTCGACGACGCGCTGCGGGCCGCGCGGCCCGGCGTGCGCTTCGTCTCGTCGCAGGAGCTCCTCGCGGCGGTGTCGTCGCTCGGGGGCGGCGCCAGGCCGCGCGTGGTGATCGACCCGTCGAGCGTGTCGGTGGCGCGCCGCGACGCGCTCGCCGGGGTGGCCGAGGTGGTGGCGCTCGCGTCGCCCGTGGTGGCGGCCAAGGCGAAGAAGAACCCCGCGGAGCTCGCGGCGATGAAGCGCGCGCTCGCGCGGGCCGACGCCGTGGTGGCCGACGCGCAGCGGTGGCTCGTCGCGCGCGTGGCCGAGGGGGCGACGGTGAGCGAGGTCGACTTCGCCGACGAGGTCGAGCGGCTCTTCCGCGCGGCGGGCGCCGTGGGGCTGTCGTTCAAGGTCATCTCGGCCTTCGGGCTCAACGGCGCGGTGGTGCACCACCCGCCGAGCGCGTCGTCGATCGTGCGCGAGGGCGAGCTCATGCTGCTCGACACGGGGTGCTACTTCGAAGAGGGCTACGCCACCGACCTCACGCGGACGTTCTTCGTCGGCCGCGCGGGCGTCGAGCCCTCGGCCGAGCAGCGGCGGCTCTACACCCTGGTGCTCAAGTCGGCCATCGCGGGCATGACCGCGCGCATCCCGCGCAACGCCGTGGGGGCGCAGCTCGACGGCATCACGCGCGCGCCGCTGTGGCGCGAGGGCGTCGACTACGCGCACGGCACGGGGCACGGCGTGGGGATCAACGTGCACGAGTCTCCGCCCGGCGTCTCGAAGCTCTCGACGATGCCGCTCGAGGAGGGGCAGGTGTTCTCCATCGAGCCGGGGCTCTACCTCGAGGGCGTGGGCGGGGTGCGCATCGAGAACCTGTGCACGGTCGTGCCCGACCCCGAGCGCGCCGACTGGCTCCGCGTCGAGCCGCTGACCTTCTCGCCGCTCGACGAGCGCCTCATCGACCGCGGCCTGCTCGGCGCCGAGGAGCAGGAGTTTCTGGCGCAGTACGCAGCGCTCGGCGCGCGTACACGGGGTTCAGAAGTCGCGTGACGTCACCTTGAACCGTGGAGTAGCATCGTTCGCGTTTGCAACGTGTTCCGGCTCGCGCCGGGATGAGGCAACGACCTTCCGCAATGCCCACCCTGACCGCCAGTGAACGCATCGGAACGACGATCGGCGGGCGCTACGAGGTGCGCCGGCTGATCGGCGAGGGCGGCTTCAGCGCGGTCTTCGAAGCGGTGCACACGATCACCGGGCGCGAGGTCGCGCTCAAGCTCCTGCACCCGCACCTCACGGCCACCGAGCAGATCGCCGAGCGCTTCTTGATGGAGGCGCGCTCGATGGCGCGCATCAAGCACGACGGGATCGTGCAGGTGCTCGACGCGGGCAGCGACCCCGACGGCAGCGTCTTCATCGCGCTCGAGCTGCTCGACGGCGAGTCGCTCGAGAGCACGCTCCTGCGCGTGCGCAAGCTCACGTGGGGCGAGGCCGTGAGCATCTGCGTCGACGTGCTCGGCGCGCTCGCCGAGGCGCACCGGCACAAGATCATTCACCGCGACATCAAGCCCGGCAACATCTTCATCGTGCGCAAGCCCGACGGGTCGAGCCAGGCGAAGCTCCTCGACTTCGGCATCGCGCACGTCACCCAGGCCAAGAGCAAGCTCACCGCCGCGGGGATGATCCTTGGCACGCCCGAGTACATGTCCCCCGAGCAGGGGCGCTCGGCCAACGTGGGCCCCGAGTCCGACCTCTGGTCCGTCGGCATCGTGATGTGGGAGTGCCTCACCGGCCACACCCCGTTCGTCTCCGAGACCGCGACCGAGATCCTGCTCAAGATCGCCACGACCGACGCGCCGCCGATCGCCTCCGAGGTGCCCGACCTGCCGCCCTCGATCGCCGCGGTGATCGACAAGTCCCTCGTGCGCGACCTCACGCAGCGCTTCCGCAGCGCCGACGAGATGCGCGAGGCGATGCAGCGCGCGGTGCGCAAGGCCGACGAGGCCGCGTCGACGCCCGTGCCCCCGACGCGCAGCCCGATGCGCGCCAACACCCCCGCGCACCGCGGCCCGGCGCAGGGCGACGACGAGCGCCGCGTCGTGGGCCCGCCCGACGTGGTCAACGTCGGGGCCCTCAACAAGATCCCCGTCGCGGGCGGCTCGGCCCCGCGCGTGGCCACCCGCGTCGTGGCCGGCGACGCGGGCGCCCGCGTGGTGGGCGCGGGCACCCCGAGCTCGCTCCCCATCGGCGAGCGGCCCGCGCCGCGCCCCGCCCTCGGCGCGCCGCCCCGCACGTCGTCGTCTCCCTCGGTGCCCGTCGTCTCGACGTCGCGCGCGGCCGTGGCGGTCTCTACGCCCCTCGTCGCCCCGTCGCGCGCGACCGGCGTGGTGCCCGCGGGCTCGCTCGACGACGTCGACGCCCTCTCGCGCCTCGCGGGCGAGGGCCGCGTGTCGAGCCCCGCGCCCCCTCCCGCCGACGCGCTGCGCTTCACGCCGTCGCGCTCGTCGTCGCCCCCGTTCGAAGCCGAGCTGCGCCTCCCGCGCGCCGAGCCCGCGGCCACGCCGACGGATTTCACCCCCTCGGGCGCGACGGCGCGGCCGCCGGGCCTGACCTTCGACGAGCGCGAGTCGCGCACCTTCTCGGGGCAGAAGACCGGCTTTCAGAAGCCCCC
>JBDHVF010000710.1:0-4682 GCA_039809605.1 Polyangiales bacterium
GCGCCGCGCGCCCCCCGCGCCGACCCCCGTCGGCACGACCGACACGCGCATGGCGGTGCTGCGCCTCGCGCTGCCGTCGCTGCGCGCGTGCGCCGCGGGGCCGCCGCGCTACGTCGGCAACGTCGACGCGGTGGTGTTCTTCGACGCGCGCGGGCACGTGCGCACGACGCAGGTTCGCACGCCCTCGCGCATGACCGTCCACGGCGCGTGCGTGGCGCGGGCGCTCTCGCAGCTCGTGGTGCCGACCGCGGCGAACAGCGCGGTGCCGATGTTCCAGACGTTCAACTGACGCGCAGGCGGCGCCACGCGGCGGCGAGCAGGGCCGCCGCGCGGTCGATCTCGTCGGGGGTGTTGCGCCGCCCCGTGGTGAGCCGCACCGAGCCCAGCGCCTCGTCGGGCGCGACGCCCATCGCGAGGATCACCGCCGACGCGGCCTCGCCCTCGGCGTGGCAGGCCGAGCCCGTCGACGCCGCGACCTCGGGCACCGTGGCGAGCAGCGCGCTCCCCGACGCGCGCGGAAAGCGCACGTTGAGGGTGTTCGGCAGGCGCTCGCTGGGGTGGCCGTTGAGCGCGAGGCCGGGCACCTCGGCGCAGAGGCGCTCCCACAGCCGGTCGCGCAGCGCGCGGGACTCCGCCGCCACGGCCTCGAGCTCGCGCTCGGCGGCCTCGCACGCGGCCCCGAGGCCCACGATCGACGCGACGTTCTCGGTGCCGGGGCGCAGCCCGCGCTCGTGGCCGGCCCCGTAGGTGACCGGCGCGAGCGCCGTGCCCCTGCGCGCGTAGAGGGCGCCGACGCCCTTGGGGGCGTAGAGCTTGTGGCCCGCGACCGACAGCAGGTCGGCGCCGAGCGCGTCGACGCGCGCGGGCACCTTGCCGAGCGACTGCGCGGCGTCGACGTGCACCGCGGCGCCCTTCGCGCGCGCGAGCGCGGCCACCTCGGCGACGGGCTGCAGCGTGCCCGTCTCGTTGTTGGCGTGCGTCACGGTGACGAGCGCCGTGTCGTCGTCGAGGGCCGCGGCGAGCGCGTCGACGCGGGCGCGCCCGTGGCCGTCGACCGCGACGCGCGTCACGCGGCGCCCGCGCGCCTCGAGCGAGGCGCAGACCGCCAGCGTCGCGGGGTGCTCGACGGCGGTGGTGATGATGTGCCGCCGCGGCGAGGCCTCGGCGACGCCGCGGATCGCCAGGTTGCTCGCCTCGGTGCCGCCCGAGGTGAAGAGCACCTCCGCGGGGTCGCAGCCGAGCAGGGACGCGACCTGAGCGCGCGCCCGGTCGACGCCCTCGCGCGCGCGGCGGCCGTAGGCGTGCGAGCTCGACGGGTTGCCGAAATGCGTCGTGAGGTAGGGGAGCATCGCGTCGACGACCTCGGGCAGCAGCGGGGTCGTCGCGTTGTGATCGAGGTAGATGGGGTCGCTCATGGGCGCCCGCGCGACGCGCTCACGAGGTCTCTTCGTCGTCGGAGCGGATCTCCGTGGTCACGAGGTCGAGCAGCTCGGTCGCGAAGGTCACCATCTCGGCGCGCGAATACCCCGAGCGCTTGAGCTCCTTGAGCACGGAGCGCGCGACCACGCGCAGCGCGCGCTGGGCCGTCGTCCGGGTCCGCTCGTTCAGTTCCTCTCCAAACGCCATCGCAACACCACCCTTCTCGTGTCGCCCGCGAGACGCCCGCGACCACCGCCGACCTTCGCAGGGCACGTGCCAGAATCCCCGCCCCACGCGATGTGCCTGCCTTCGCGGCGAATGCCCACGGACCGCACGCGCCGGGTGCGTAGCCGGGTTCGCGAAGGCCCTGCCCTCGGGTGCGTAATCCGGTTCGCGCGCGCGAAGGCTTCGTGCGATGGTGAGCGTCGCCCGGCGGCTCGAAACTGGCGCGCCGAGGTACGGCGGTGCTACGCGCGTGCGAGCGATGCGACGATGGAGGCTGTGCGTGCTGCTCGTCGCCGCGGGCGCCGGCGCGAGCTACCCGCTGGTGAACGCGCACCCGCGCCGCCAAGGCGCCGCGCGCACGCCCGCGCGCGCCGACGCGGGGAGCGCCGCAGACGCGTCGATCGCTGCGCCGCGCGAGCGCCCGGAGCGCGAGCGCCACGACCGCGCGCGCCCCCTCCCGCGCACCGCGCCGTCGCCCTCGCAGGAGCAGCCCTGCGAGACCCTCACGCGCGGCGACCGCGACGGGCGGTGGGTGCACCGCGACGACGTGCTCCCCGCGGTGGGCTTCGTCGACGGCGACGACCTGCTCACGATCGTCAACCGCTCCCCCCGCTTCGTGCTCTCGCCCGAGTACGCGCCGCGCGACCTCGTCGAGGTCGAGACGGGCGCCGCGGGCACGGCCGAGGCGTGCGTGCCGCCGCACCGCCAGTGCATGCGCCGCGAGGCCGCCGAGGCGCTGCGCCGGATGCTCGACGCGATGGAGCGCGCGGGACACCCGGGCCGGGTGCACTCGGCCTTCCGCTCGTTCACGCGGCAGTGCAGCGTGTTCCGCGAGTGGGCGCGGGGGCGCGGGCGGGGCTTCTGCCACGCGGCGACGTCGAGCGCGATCGCGGGGCACTCGCAGCACCAACTCGGCACCGCGGTCGACCTGGTCACCGAGGCGTGGGCGCGCGCGGGCGACGCGACGCGCGCGGGCTTCGGCTGCACGCCCGGCGGGCGCTGGATCGACGAGCACGCGTGGGAGTTCGGCTACGTGCTCCCCTACCCCCTGCCGCTCGACGAGCGCGCGCCGGGCTCGACCTGCCGCCGGCGCGACGGCAACGAGGACGTCGTCGACCCGCGCACGGGCTACCGCTACGAGCCCTGGCACCTGCGCTACGTCGGCGTCGACGCGGCGGGGCGCTTTCACCGCGCGTGGCTCGCGAGCGGGCCCGGCACCGCGACCGAGGTCACCCTCGAACAATGGCTGCGCCGCGAGCGCGGCGTCGACGGCGACGTCGACCTGCCCGTGTGCGACGGGTGCTCCTGCGGGCTCTGCACGACCTTTCACGACGGCGCGCCCGCGGCCTCGCCCCAGGGCGCCCGCGAGCGCCCGCGCCCCACGGGGCCCTGCGGCGAGCACGCGCTGCTCGTCGGCGGCGTCGGCGAGCCCGCGCGCGCCGAGGCGCAGCCTCGCATCGACGACGCGCGCGCGCACCGCGAGGGCATGGCCGTGCGCGTGACGGTCACGGTGAGCGTCCCGGCGCACACGGTCACGCAGACGCCGGTCACGTCGCGCTACGCCGGCGTGTACGGCCCCGACGCGACCTACCGCGCCGTGCCCCCGGCGGCGCGGCACGCGACGATCCCCCGCGCGTACCCCGACCTGCGCGGCGCGTGGAGGCTCGCGCTCGCGCCCCGCTCCGGCGAGCCGTGGCCCTGGCGCGCGGCGCTGCGCGGCACGTCGACGCCCTCGTGGGTCAACGGCGCCAACCTGCGCCTGCCCGCGATCGAGGGGGTCACCACCGTGGAGGTCGTCGTGCCGCCGGTCGGCGAGGTCGTGCGCGTGGCGCTCCTGCGCGACGGACGCGTCGAGGGCGCCGTGCGCGAGGTGCCGATCCGGTAGGCGCGTTGAAACTCCCTTGACGCTGAACCGAGGCAGAGGTACCAATCGCGTCCCCTCGTCGCGAGCGTGGCGGAATTGGCAGACGCGCTGGATTCAGGTTCCAGTTGGGTAACACCAGTGAAGGTTCAAGTCCTTTCGCTCGCACCCCACGGCGATCGCTGATCGCCACCGCACCTGCACTCGAAGCGCCCGGCGGGTAGTCACCTCCGGGCGCTTCGCGTTTCGAAGGGCTAGGGCTTCGCGCGGCGCTGGCGAATGACCTCGTAGATCGCGATGGCGGCGGCCACCGAGGCGTTGAGCGAAGCCACCGGGCCCGCCAGGGGAATGCGCGCGACGACGTCGCAGCGCTCCCTGACGAGCCGTCGGAGCCCGTGGCCCTCGGAGCCCACCACGAGCGCGACGGGGCCCGTGAGGTCGATCGCGTCGAGGTCCGCGGCGCCCTCTGCGTCGAGGCCCACGGTGCGCACGTCGTCGCGCGAGAGCGCCTCGAGCGCGCGGGAGAGGTTCACCACGCGCGCGATCGACGCGTGCTCGGTCGCGCCCGCGCTCGCGCGCACGACCACGGGCGTGACGGGCGCCGCGCGGTCCTTGAGGGTGATCACGCCGTCGCCGCCGAGGGCCACCACCGAGCGCACGATCGCGCCGAGGTTGTGGGGGTCGGTCACCTCGTCGAGCGCCACGAGGAGCGGCGTCGCGGTGCGCGCGCGCGCCCTCGCGAGCAGCGCGTCGAGGTCGACGTAGGGGTAGTCACCCGCCGAGACCGCGACGACGCCCTGGTGGCGCACGCCGCCCGCGAGCGCGTCGAGCTGCGCCGCCGTGCGCGGCTCGGTCGTCACGCGCGCGGCGCGGGCGAGGGCCGCGACCTCGGCGAGCGGTCCGCGCGCGGCGTCTTCGGCGAGGTAGACCACCGCGACGTCGCGCGCGTGGCTGGCGAGAGCCTCACGCACCGCGTGAACGCCGCAGAGGTGTCGCTTCATGGGAGGGCTCTGGCGCGCTCGCTACGGCGCGCGAGGGGTCACAGGCCGAGGTCGCCGAGGTCGTCGCCGCCGCCGGACGCGTGGCCGGTCTGGGCAGGGCGGTGCGTGCCCGAGGGGCGCGGACGCGAAGACGACGTCGTCGGGCGGCTCCCCGCGGCGGGCGCAGCGGCGGCGGC
>JBDHVF010000711.1:0-4681 GCA_039809605.1 Polyangiales bacterium
GGCGACCTCGCGGCCCGCGGCGCGCGCCCCGGCGCGGCGACCGCGGCCGTCGTGTGCCCCACGGCCGCGCAGGACCTCCGCGCCGTCGTGAGCGCGCAGTCGGGCGCCGGGCCCGTGATGCTGCGCACGTTCCAGAACACGGCCACGCCGGCGTGGGTGACGGGCGTCGACCCGGTGGCCGTCTCCGAGGCGATGGCCGACGCGTGGGCGCGCGCCGACGCGGGCTGGCGCGCCGAGGGAACGCCCGAGAAGATCCGCATCGGCGCGGGCTCGCGGCGCGTGCGCGAGGTCGAGCGCGGCGCCAACGAGTGCGTGCGCCTCACGGCCTCCGCGGGCCACGGCCTGCCGTGGGTCTCGCTCGCGCTGCGTGGCCCCAACGGCGACCGCGTCGCGTGGTCGAGCGGCGAGGGCACCGCGGCGGTCACGCGCTGCGGCGCCGACGCCGAGCGGCTGCAGCTCGAGGTGCGCACCGACCCCGCGGCGGGGCCCGAGGTCGACGCGGTGCTCTCGCGCGCCGTGCGCTCCGACGTGAGAGCCGGGCAGTGAGGGCGCCGCTCGCGTGCGCGCTCTCGCTCGCGGCCTGCGCGGGCGCGAGCGCGGTGATGCCCCCGCCGGCGCCCGTGCCCGACGACGCCTTGCGCTCGGGGTGGGCCGAGGCGCGCATCGCCGAGGGCGTGCCCGAGGTGTTCCGCACGCTGGCCGAGCGCGGCGCCGCGGGGATGCGGGGCCTGCGGCTCAGGCCCGCCGAGGTGAACGAGCTCTTCACCGACGCGGGCCGGCGGCGCATCGAGTCGAGCGTCGCGGGGCTCATGCCCTCGGCGCACGAGCGGCGGTGGCAGCTCTTCGCGCGGCGGCGCGGCGACCGCGTGGCGGGCTGGTGCGCGCGCGGCGTTCACGTGGGCGAGGCCGGCGGCCTCGAGGGCTTCAAGCACCGCACGCTCTACGTCGACCGGGTGCTCATCGTCGGGGGCGACGGGGGCGAGCGCTGGGCGGCCTGGGTCGAGGGTCTCGTGCTCACGGGCGTCGGGTGGCGGATGCTCCCGTGGGTGAGCTACGAAAGCGCCGTCGAGGCGCCGCGCAGGGGCCACAGCGACCTCTCGCTCTGGGACTGCGACCTCTCGCGCCGGAGCTGGTGACCCGTCAGCCCGTCTCGACGGCCTGCTCGAGGATCGCCGCGATCTGCAGCTCGGGGTCGCTCGGGCGCTGGTCGCCGAGCGCGGCCGTCACGTCACCGCCCGGCGGCGACGAGCCCGTGGCGGGCCGCGCGCCCGGCTCGCGCGAGAGCATCGCCAGCACGCGCACGCGCACCTCGCTGGCGTCGCGGATCGTGTGCCCCTTGCGCCCGTCGCTCACGCCCAGCGCGAGCGACTTCACCAGCGCGCGCGTCTGCGCCGAGGCGTCGCCGGGGTCGATGCGCGTGAACGGGACGACATCGCGCGGCGCGAGACCCCTCGCGCCGGCCAGGTACCCGAGCAGATATTCCGCGTGAAGACTCAGCGCCATGGTGCGGTCGCGATCTGCGAGACGTAGCGGGAGTTGACGAAGTGAGACTACCGCTTCGCATCTGCGGTTGTCACCCGCAGACTGTGACCGGACGCGTCGTGTCGCGCCGCGTCAGGGCACCATGTCGGGCACGGTGGGGATGCCGGTCATGTCGCGTTGGACGCTACCCAGAAAGGCCGCCGCGCGGAGGCGCGCGCCGGGCACCGAGAACACGACGAAGTGCCCGTCGCGACCCGCGGGCGCGTCGAACTGCATCCAAGCGCCCGTGACCGAGCCTCCGCTCGCGAGCGCGATGTTGCCGCGCGCGGGCAGGAGCGTGGTGCCGAGGCCCGTGAGCGAGAAGAGCGGGTCGCGGTGCAGCACGGGCTCGACGAGCGGCAGCCCGATGGAGCGCGCGAGCGCGGCGATGCCCTCGGGCGGCGCGTAGGTGTCGACGAAGCCCTGCGTCTGAAAGACGTGCTTGGCGTGCATGCCCTGCCGGGGCTCGTGCACGATGTAGCGCCCGTAGTTCACCGGGTCCGACGGGTCGACCATGAGCTGCAGGAGGGTGATGGCGGGGTGCAGCGGCACGAGCTCCTGCGGCGCGAGGCTGAGCACCGAGGTCACGAGCGCGGGGATGTTCACCGGGCTGGTCTTGAGCAGCAGCGAGACGTTGAACGCGCCGCCCGCGCCCGAGAGCACCGCGGCGTGCGCGCCGTCTTCGGCCGCGAGCCACAGCGGGCCGTTGAGCCCGCCCTGCGAGTGCCCGAAGAACATCAGCCGCTCGGCGTCGAAGCGCGCCGTCACGCGCTCTCCCGTGGTGCGCTGCACGGGCACCTCGAGCCCGCGCACGAGGCGCCCGCACTGCACCAGGTCGAGCGCGGCCTGGATGTTGTTCGTGCGACCCGCCTCGGGGTTGAGAAAGTTGAAGAAGGCCGTCTCGGGCGAGGTGCCCGCCGTGGCGCGCTCGCCGTGAAACACCTGGTCGAAGCCGAGCATCGCGACGCCTTCATCGGCCGCGGCGGCGGCGGTGCGGTCGTTGATGAAGGTCTCGTAGTCGCCGCCGGTGCCGTGCGCGTAGATCGCCAGGGGCCATCCGCGCTCGGGCATCGGGCCGCCGGGGATGGTGAGCGCGAAGCGGATGTTCTCGGTGCGTTGCACCTGCGGCGTGCCCGTGGCGTCGGGCACGAGGCGGCCCGAGCCCGGCGCGCCGTACGGGGGCGCCCCCGCCTGGAACACCGGGTTCGGCCCGTAGTGCCCCGTGACGACGTAGAAGGTGCTCGAGAAGCGGGCCGCGCTCATGTCGACGACGGCGGGCGCGGGGCCGTCGCGTCGCAGCCAGTCGGCGGCGCGAAAGAACTCCGCCGCGGGGTCGAGCGTGGTGAACGCGGTGAACGTGAGCACGCGCTCGCGGCCGACGCCCACGTCGGCGAGCGCGTCGAGCGCGGGGCCGAACGCGGCGCGCGCCGAGGTCACCGCGGGGTCTTCGCCCGCCGCCGCGGGCGCGAGCACGGCCTCGAGGTCGCGGTCGCGGGTGAAGCGCGCGCCGCCCACGCGCCGCAGGTCGGTGGTGACCACGAGCGCGTAGCGGTTGTGCGGGCGCAGCGGAAAGCCCGTCGCGGGGGCGACCGCGAGGGTGTTCGAATGCCACCAGCGCGTGGGCTCGGCGCGGAAGTACCACTGCACGGGCACGCGGTGCCCGCGGTCGGGCGACGCGGGGTCGACGTCGACGAGCTGCACCGGCGAGTCGCCGCGGCGCGAGGCTTCGGCGTCGGCGGGCAGAGACGCGGGGTCGACGGCGCCCCCGAGGCGGAAGTACGCCGCGCCCACCGTCGAGAACCCGTCGAGGCGGTCGTGGAACTGCGTCACGTACTGCCCGACGATCGTGGGCGTGCCCGCGCCTGGGAGGTACGTGAGGTCGACCTTGTGGCCGGCGGTGAGCGAGACCGCGCTGGGCCACGGCATCAGAAAGGCCGTGCGGCGGTCGCCCGTGAGGTCGGCGCGAGGCAGGAGCCAGCTCGCGACGCCGTCGGCCACGGGCACGGTCTCGTCGCTCGCGGGCGCGACCTTCGAAGCGTCGACGTCGTCGCTCGCGTCGGGAGCGGCGCTGCCATCGAGCTCGATGCGCGCCGCGTCGCTCACCGAGACGAGCGCGGGCTCGCCGCACCCCGCGAGGCCCACGAACAGACAGAGATCGCGAACTCTCATCGGCGCGGAGCCTATCGCGCGCGCGCGGCTCCTCGCTACGGGGTGTCGTTCGAAGTCACGGCGCGGAAACGCGGCGCTCGTAGCGGATCGGCGCGCTCAGGTGCCCCCAGGCGGGCGCGCCCTGTGCGTCGAAGCCGCGGTCTCGCACGGTCACGAAGCCATCGCGCACCTGGAGTTCGCGCTTGGCGTGCGTGGCCCCGTTGAGCACGCTCTCGCACGCGTCGCCCGCGGTCGCGCCTTCGAAGCGGTCGCCGTGCCACGAGGCTTCGAGGGCGCAGCCCCGGCGCTCGACGACCTCGTCGGGCGTGAGATGGGCCTTCGAGGGGTCGTCGCAGAGGCCGCGCGACCCCTCGGGGTCGAGCAGCGTGAACTCGCGCACGCGGGCGTGGCGGTGGCTCTCGCCCTCGATCACGTACACGCGCTGCGAGAGGGGGCGGCCGGTGCCGCGGGCGAAGCGCTCCTCGGCGTAGAGCACGTGCTCGCCGAGCGCGGGCGCGTCGACGCGGCAGACCTTGCGGGCGACGGCGCCCACGCGGCCCTCTCCGTTGCCCGACGGGGGCGCTTCGAAGTCGCCCTGGAGCATGCGGGCGAGGCGCGCGCTGGCGCGGGTCTCGACGGGCGACGCGACGGCCACGCGGCCACCGCGGCCCGCGACGTACGCCCCCGCGAGCGCACACGGAATCAGCATCAGCCCGAGAACGACCCGTCGCATGGCATGACCCTCCCTGCGGCGTCGAGAACGCCGCGCGCATTTCGTTGGTGAGCCGCCGTTAGCGCGTCCGCGGCGCGCGGCGCAAGAAAGCTGCGATAGAGTCCGTCGCCCACGATGCGCACGGCCACGGTGATCGTCCTCGCGTTCGCGCTCGCGTCCTGCCGGCGCACGGCGCCCGTCGCGCCCGACGCCGCGCGCGACGACGAGGCCGACGCGTTCGCGCCCGGAGCTCCGCGCGCCCGCGCGCCGTCGTGCCGCGCCGCGGGCGTGACGTGGTTC
>JBDHVF010000712.1:0-4669 GCA_039809605.1 Polyangiales bacterium
TGGCGCAGGCCCGACGCGCCGCGCACCGCGCGCCGCTGCCGCTGCAGGCCGCGCTCCTCGCGGCCGTCGAGGCGTGGACCGCCGCCGGGCTCGCCGCGCGCGCGCCGGATCCTCGCCGCTGCGCGCTCGTCGTCGCGGGCCACAACCTCAACCAGCAGCTCTGCTGGGAGGCCGCGCGCGCCTACGCGGAGCGGCTCCACAACGTCCCGCCCTCGTACGCGCTGCGCCACCTGGACAGCGACCTGCTGGGGTCCGTGAGCGAGGCGCTCGGCATCCGCGGCGAGGGCCTGGTCGCGGGCGGCGCCTCGGCCAGCGGCAGCGTCGCGGCCATCCAGGGCATGCGCCTGATCCGCGCGGGCCTGGCCGACGTGTGCCTGGTCGTCGGCGGCCCGTGCGACCTCTCGCCGCTCGAGCTGCACGCCCTCGACGCCCTCGGCGTGCTCCTCCGCTCCGAGGGCCCCGCCCGCTATCAGCCCTTCGACCGCGGCCGCGCCGGCTTCGCGTACGGGCAGGGCGCCGCGGCGCTGGTGCTCGAGCGCGCCCGGCCCGAGCGCCACGAGGCGGAGCCGGCCGTGTCGCTGCTCGGCGGGTGCGTCGCGCTCGACGGCGCGCGGCTCCCGAGCCCGTCGCTCGAGAGCGAGGTGGCCGCGATGGTGGGGGCCCTGCGCGACGCGCGCTGCTCCCCAGACGAGATCGAGTACATCAACCCCCACGCCACGGGCTCCGTCGCGGGCGACGAGGCCGAGCTCGACGCCATCGAGCAGGTCTTCGGCGCGCGCGCGGCAGAGGTCTGGCTCAACGCATCGAAGGCGCTCGTCGGGCACTGCCTCACGAGCGCCGGCCTGGTCGAGCTGGCCTGCTGCGTGGTCCAGATGACCCGCGGCTTCCTGCACGCCAACCCGGGCCTCGACGACCCGCTGCGCGAGGGCTTCCGCTTCGTCGGCGCCGCCGCGGCGCCCGCCGGCGTGCGGCGCGCGTTGAAGAACGGCTTCGGCTTCGGCGGGGTCAACACCTCGATCGTGCTCCAGCGCGAGGGCGACCCCTCGCGCGCGCCGGAGGCCCGATGAGCGAGCAGGAGCTCCGCGCGCTGCTGCGCGAGTCGTACGAGGAGCTCAAGCGCGCGCGGGCGCGCGTCGCGGCGCTGGAGGCGCAGCTCCACGAGCCGATCGCCATCGTGTCGATGGCGTGCCGCTTCCCCGGCGGCGTGCGCGCGCCGGAGGACCTCTCGCGGCTGCTGCAGGACGGCAGGAGCGCGATCGGCGCGCCGCCGCGCGGCCGCGGGCCCGCGGGTGCGACGGCGCCGGGCGGCTACCTCGATGACGTCGAGATGTTCGACCCCGCGTTCTTCGAGATGAGCGCGCAGGAGGCGTGCGCGGCCGACCCGCAGCAGCGGCTGCTGCTCGAGGTCGCGTGGGAGGCCTTCGAACGCGCGGGCGTGCCGAGGGGCGCGGCGCGCGGCGCCCGCGTCGGCGTCTTCGTCGGCGCGATCGCGAACGAGTACGTCGACCTGATCCGCGCCGCGGGGCCGACCCCCCACGCCGTGCTCGGCGCGATGCTCAGCTCGCTCTGCGGGCGCGTGTCGTACTTCTTCGGGCTGACCGGCCCGAGCGTGGCCCTCGACGCGGGCTGCGCGTCGAGCCTGGTCGCCGTCCACACGGCCGCGCAGGCGCTCCGGCGGGGCGAGTGCGACGCCGCGCTCGCCGGCGCGACGCACCTGATCCTGCGCGACAGCAGCGCCGCGATGGCGGGCCTCGGCGTGCTCTCGAGGGGCGGCCGGTGCCGGCCCTTCGACGCGTCGGCCGACGGCTCCGTGCGCGGCGAGGGCTGCGCGCTCGTGCTGCTCAAGCGGCTGCGCGACGCCGTGCGCGACGGCGACCCGATCCTGGCCGTGCTCCGCGGCAGCGCCGCCAACCACGCCGGCGCCACCAACGGCATGACGGCGCCCAGCGCGCCCGCGCAGGAGGCGGTGATCCGCGCGGCGCTCGCCGACGCGAGGCTCGAGCCCGCGGCCGTCGACTACGTCGAGTGCCACGGCACCGGCACCCTCACCGGCGACGCCATCGAGGCGCAGGCGCTCGGCGCGGTCTACGGCCCGACCCGACGCGTCGGCGCGCCGCTCCTGCTCGGGTCGGTCAAGGGCGCGCTGGGCCACGCCGAGCCGGCGGCGGGGATGGCCTCGCTGATCAAGGTCGTGTGCTGCCTGCGCGAGCAGCGGCTCCTCGCCACACCGGTCGAGACACCGAGCCCTCTGATCCCCTGGGACCAGCTGCGGCTCGCGCCGGTCTCGCGGCAGGGCGCGTGGGAGGCGCGCGGCGCGTCGCGCGTCGCGGGCGTCCACGGGTACTCGATGACGGGCGCCAACGCGCACCTGGTCATCGAGGAGGCGCCTGCACCCGCCACGGCGCCGCAGCCCGAGCGCCGGGCCGCGGCGTCGGCGCTGCCGGTGCTGCTCTCGGGCCACACCGACGAGGCGTCGCTCGCGCAGGCGGATCTCCTGCTGGCCTGGCTCGCGGCCCGACCGGACCTCGCGTTGGACGACGTGGCATGGAGCCTGGCGCACACGCGGACGCACCTGGGCCACCGGCTCGCGGTCGTGGCCCGCAGCCGCGCGGAGCTGTTCGAAGCGCTGCGCTCGCTGCGCGCCCCCGGCGCAGCGGCGGCTGGCGACCCGCCTCTCCGCGGCCCCGTGGAGATGCTCCCGGAGATCGTATGGGCGTTCCCCGGTGGCGACCCATGGCCCGGGATGGGAAGCGAGCTCTACGCCACGCATCCCGGCTTTCGCGAGGTGTTCGACGGCGTGGCGCAGGAGTTCGGTTCGTCGCTGGGCGAGGCGCTCCGCGCGCAGGTTGCCGGGGTGGGCGCCGCGCCGAAGGGGCCGCGGCCCGGCCTGACCGCACCCCTCGGGTTTGCGCTCCAGGTCGCGCTCGCGCGCATGCTTCGGCGGTGGGGCGTCGCCCCCGACGGGCTCGTCGCCGAAGGCCGCGGGCTCATCGCAGCGGCGTGCGTCGCCGAGGCGCTCGACGTCGCGGCGGGCTGCCGGCTGATCGCCGCGCTCCCGCCGACCGCGCGGCCGCTCCTCCCGCGCGAGTGTCCCGCAGCGCTGAGCCGCGCGCTCGATGGTCTCTCGCCGCGCGCGCCGTCGATCGCCATGTTCGATGGCTCCAGTGGCAGGCCGATCCTGGCGACGCATCTGGCCAGCGCCGCGGGCTGGTGGGACCTGCTGCTCGGCGCCGCGGCGCCGGCGTCCACGGCGGCCGGGATGGGGCCCGTCACCGTGTGCGTCACGCTCGGGCCGGGCGAGGCGCGCTGGTCTCCGCCCGCGGGACGAGCCGCGCCGCTGCGGCTCGCGGCGCTGCGCGAGGGCCGCTCGGAGTGGTCCGGAGTGCTCGAAGCCATCGCGGCGCTGCACGTGCACGGCGTCGAGATCCGCTGGCCGGCCTTCTTCGGGCCCGTGGGCGGACGGCGCGTCGAGCTGCCGACGTACGGATGGCAGCGACGACGGTGCTGGATCGACGAGGGGATCGTTCGATAGCACCAGGAGGAAGTCGTTCGGGGCTTTGGGCTCGGTGGCCGAGAGCCTGGTCAAACTCTCGATCACGCCGGGCCTGCGGAAACACACCCGCAGGCCGCCGGAGTGAACCTCCGACGGCCGATCTGCGTTTGAGCTCCCCAACGGCGACGGTGGCGAGAACTTCGAAGCGGGGTTCTCGTTGCGATCGGAACGGGCTGAAAACAAGCCGATTCCCGCAGAACCTGCGGAGCTCCGAGAGCCTGGCGTGTACCGGCTGCTGCGGCAGGCGGAGGAGTTCCGTCGACTGCTGGAGGAGGCGGTGGTCGAGAGCGAGGCGGCGCTCGCGCGGAGGGTGGGCGTGAGCCGGGCGAGGGTGGCGCAGGTGATGGCGGTGTGGCGACTGCATCGGCCCGTGCTGGAGCACCTGCGCGCGATGGCCTCGAGCGGGGCGCGGTGCGACGCGCGCGGCGCCCTGCTGCTCGAAGGGGTCGAGGTCTCCGCCTGGCAGGCGATCAACCTGCCTCGCATCTGGGACGACCCTGAGCGCGACGAGGACCCGCCACCCGACCACGAGCTGGAGCGGATGTTCGCGCGCGTGCGAGGGGCGCTCTACGCGTGGCTGGAGGCGCTCGATCACCTGCGCCCGACGCCGCCGAGGTCGTAGCCTGCCATCGCGTCGCTCCCTTCGCTCGCGCTCGTACACCTACCTCCACGTCACCGGCGGGGCACTCGACCCACGCCGCGCGAGGAAGCCCTGCGTCAGCCCGCGTCGGGAGGGGGTGCGCCGTAGCGAACGCCCGCGTCACCCGAGTCTGCGGGGGCGGTGTGGGCGCGCCATCAGGCGCTCGCGAGCGAGGCCGTCGAGCGCCTCGAGCAGCGCATCGCATCGAACGGGCGTCGCGGCGAAGCGGCGCTGCGCGAGGTGCTGGAGCGCGTGATCGCGGAGCAGGACGAGTCCAGGCCCGCGGCCTGGGGCGACGTGCGCCTGATCGTGAACCAGGATCTGCTGGTGGTGGAGTACGCGATCGAGGGCGTGCTCGATCCGGAGGCGGGGCCTCGTTGGGCCTATCAGGCCGCGCGCTTCTACACCGAGGAGTACGACCCCAGCTACGGCAACGGGCTGATCCCCGCGTCGGCGCGACGGGTCGAGGAGATCGC
>JBDHVF010000713.1:0-4669 GCA_039809605.1 Polyangiales bacterium
CGCGGTGAGGGGGCCGAGTCAACGACCGCGCGGCCATGCCCCGCGCGCTACGTCAACGGCCAAACCTGAGTCTGACCTCTCGGCAACATCCCCCTTGACGGGGGCGCCCGCGGCGGGATGAGTTCCCGCCCATGTACCTCCCGCTGTTCTTCGAACCGACGCTCGACCTCGAGCGCCTCCGCACGACGCTCGACACCTGCGGGCCGTGGGCGCGCCGCCACGCCGTGCAGGGGCTGACGAAGCGCGAGATGGCCGCGCTCTTCGAAGCGTGCAAGGGCGCCGACGCGCTCACGCTCGACGACATCGTGCCGGTGACCGACCCCCTGGTGGAGGTGATCCACAAGGGCAAGAACAGCCTCCCGTTGTTCAGCCACTTCGAGAAGCGCTTCTGCCGCCCCGACGGCGACAGCCCCCCCGCGGAGCTCTGGGGCTACAACCACCAGGACATGAGCGTCTTCACCGGCCCCGGCTACTTCGTCGCCACGGCCGACGAGGCCACGGGCGAGATCGTGATCGACTACGGCCGCCAGCCGCCGCGCAAGCCCGCGTCGTGGCCCGCGATCGTGCCCAACAGCGACCGCATCGGGCGCTTCGTGTGGGTGGGCATGGTCGACCGGCTGCGAAGGGTCACCGCGCAGGTCACCATCGGCCGCGCGTACCGCCACGGCAAGGCCACCGACGACTACTTCGCGCTCTGCCGCGAGGAGCCCAAGGCGGGCTGAGCGGCGGAGGCGCGAAGCAGCCGTCGGTACGTGGGGAAGACCGCGACGCGTGAGCGGCGCGGGCGAGATCGCTACGCCGTCAGCCCGTGGGGCGGAGCGCGGGCTCGACGGGCGTGACGGGCGGGTCGACGGGGTGATCGACGGGCGCCTCCTCGCTCTTCGTCGAGGCCGGGCGCCCCGCCTTGCGCAGCGCGCCGAAGGGCAGGAGCAGCGCCTCGGCGAGCGCCTGGGAGCCGGGCGCCTCGGGGTCGACCATCGCGTGCACCTTGATGACGTACTCGCGCATGAGCGACTGCACCGCGCTGAGCTCCGTCGCGACGGCGCCGCCCTCGGCCGCGGCCGGCAGCGCCCGTGAGGTCACGCCGAGCGCCGCGCCGAGCTCGTCGTGCAGCCTCGTGACGTGCGCCAGCGCCGCCGAGCCGCCGAGCGAGGCGAAGGCAGCGTCGACGCCGAGCGCCTTCACGCGCTCGAACGTCTCCCGGCCGAGGCCCCACGTGCGGAGCGCGGTCGCGTTGCGCGCCTGCGGGCCGGCCTTGTCCGGGAACACCTGATCGACCCCGCGGAGCTGCGCGGGAGGGAGCGACGCGAGCGCCCCCGTCTCGCGCCACACGCCGACGAGCGAGCGCACGGCCGTCCACGCCTTCTTGTAGCGCGCGAAGAGCTGGCGCCGCGCGACGCGGTTCGGGCGCCCCTCGTCGCGCAGCGCCGCGTCGTGGCGCGCCTGCGTGAGCGCCGTGCAACGCGCGTCGAGGCGCTTCATGCACGCGGGCACGCTGGCGTGGACCGCCACCGGCACCACGGGCGCGTCGCCCTCGCGGCGCTTGCCGCGGGCGTTGGCCGCCCGCTCCGCCGACGACCGCACCTGCGCACTCATCGCGAGGTGCAGCGCCGTCTTGAGCGCGATGACCGTGGCGGCCGCCTCCGCCGCGTCCATGCGCGGCAGGGCGACCATTGGACTGATCACGAACGTCATGAATCTCGTCCTCCCTTCTGCCCGGAGGGAACGGCTCCCCGCGCCGGGAGCTTTAGCGCTCGGAGAGGGAATATCGACGCGTGACGGCGGCGCCCGGCGCGGGTGAGCGGTCAGTACGAGATCGACCGGATGCGCGCGGCCCGCGCGGCGAGGACCGGCACGTCGACGTTGAAGGGGCTGCGAGGGACGACGCACGACGCTTCACCACAGAGGATCGCGTCGAACGCCGTTCGCGAGGTGTCGCCGACCATGGTGGTCTCGATGTACCAGACGCGCCCCAGGCCGGAGCTCTGCGGCGCGCTCCGTACGCCGACATAGGCGTGGCCCTGCGTGAGGTGCAGCACCGGCTCGAAGCCGATGCCCTCGAGGATGCTCGCGAAGAGCACCGTGCCGTCGAAGCAGTTGGCCGCGCGCATGGCGATGCTGTCCCTCGGGAGGCTGAAGGGCTGGTAGCCCTCGAAGTAGCTCGACGAGATGTTGCGGTAGAGCATCCCGCGGGACCGGAGTTCTGCGAAGATCGCGGCGAGCGCGTCCCAGGCGACGTCGGCGCGTGAGCTGGTGCGCCCCCACTGCACGGCGCGCGACACGAAGTTGTCGTTCGTGTTGAACATCACGATCCGGTACCAGCCGCCCCCCGGGGGCGCCACGAAGGAGCCGCTGGCGCCCGAGCGTTGGTCTCGCCACGCCGACGTGGCGGTGGTGCTCGTCCCAGCCGCCCAGGGGCCATACTGCGACTCGGTGAAGAGGTACACGTCGATGTCCGCGTCGGAGCCGCCGCTCACGGTCGAGAGCGCCCACGCGAGGATCTCCCCCCCTTCGAGGTAGACGCTCTCCCAGTAGTGCTCACCCACCGCGATCGTGCGCGAGCGAAAGAGGTTGTCGGCGCGGTACCTCTGTCGCGACGAGTCCCACGCGATCACGCCGAAGCCGCCGTACTGGCTGCGGGGTTCGGCGCCCCGGCGTACGGTGAGCACCGTCGGGTCGTTGGGCGTCGAGAAGACCGTCGCGTAGGGACCCATCTGCGCGAACTGATCCCGCGCGGTGCTCGTGAGGCCATCGCGAGAGGTCTGGTCCCACACCACGGCGCTACCGGGCAGCGCCGACACCGACCGCATCGCAGAGGAGATCATCGCGCCCGCGGCATCGCGCGCGAACACCTCGATCCCGACGGGCGTCAGCGTGCGCAGCGCATAGAGCCGCGGCAGGTCCCACGCGGGGTTGATGCATCGGCTCGCCGTCCCGCCCGCCGCGACGGGCTGGTCGAACGATCGATCCGAGGCGTACCCCGGCGCACGCGCCAGGAGGGTCACGGTCACCGGCGACGCCCCCGAGTTCGTGATGCGCGCACACGCCGTGTCGAGCTGATAGGGGCCCGACGCAGGCGGGGTGAGCCCGAAGAGATGCAGGAGGTAGGTGGGGAGCCACGTCTCCCCCGTCGGGCGCCGCCAGAGCCCCGGGAACGTCCACGTGACCGACACGCTGCTCGCCATCGCGCGGCACGCGCCGCCCGAGCACGTCTGACCCGCACCGCAACGCATCCCGCAGGCCCCGCAGTTCGCGGGGTCGGCCGACACGTCGGCGCAGCGGCCGCCGCACTCCGTCTGCCCGCTGCCGCAGGCCAGGCCGCACGAGCCCCCCACGCACGCCTGACCCGCCGCGCACGCGTTCCCGCACGCGCCGCAGTTCGCGGGGTCGCTCGCGAGGTCGCTGCAACGCCCGCCGCAGTCGGTCTGCCCCGGCGCGCAGACGCTCTGGCACCGGCTCTCGACGCACGCGCGCCCCGACGGGCACGCGCGGCCGCACGCGCCGCAGTTCGCCATGTCGCTGGTGAGGTTGACGCACGCGCCGTCGCAGGTCGCGCGCGGAGGGTCGCAGCGCCCCGAGCACGCGCCGTTGACGCACGCCCCGCCCGCCGCGCACGCCTGCCCGCAGCCGCCGCAGTGGCGCGGATCGCTCGTCACGTCGGCGCACGCGCCGCCACACGCCGTCTGCCCCGTCGGGCACACCACGACGCACGCGCCCTGCACGCAGGCCCGGTCCGTGGGGCACATCCGCCCGCACGCGCCGCAGTGGGCCGCGTTCGTCTGCGTCTCGACGCACACGCCAGCGCAGCGCAACTGCGCGCCCGGGCACGGCGCCTCGACGTCGGCCGAGGCGCCGTCGACGGTCGACCCGTCGGCGGGGGCGCCGTACCAGCCGCCCCTACCGTCGCCCGCGGTGCCGCAGCCTCCGAGCATGAGCGCGGCCACCAGAATCAGCCATGGAATCGCACGAGACACTTCGACACGCTTCGATCTCATCGTTGCCCCCTGGAGTTCGGCGCGACGCCCCGTCGCCCCGGCCGACGAGGCTACGGACCGCGGCGCTCGCCGCGCGATCGCGGAGGGCCCCCGGTCTTCGTCACCTGCGTGGCGCACGTGAGACGCCGCCAGGGCCACCGATCTGACATCGACGGCTTCCCGAAGCGTCGAGAGACCGTCGCGACGCTCGCCAACCGCATTCGGTGAGGCCTACGAGACCGTCGCGACGCTCGCCAACCGCATTCGGTGAGGCCCACGAGACCGTCGCGACGCTCGCCAACCGCATTCGGTGAGGCCCACGAGACCGTCGCGACGCTCGCCAACCGCATTCGGAATGCGTCGAGAGACCGTCGCGACCGTCGCGAACCGCATTCGGAATGCGTCGAGAGACCGCCGCGACCGTCGGGTCTACGAGTTGCGCAACCAGCCCCCTCGCAACGTCACGCATCGACCGTAGTTCGCAGGGGGTTGGCGTTCCGGCGCTGCCAGCGCTCGAAGCGCGGTTCGATCGCGACGCTGGCAGCGAGAGACCAGCCGCGGCTCCGCAGAGCCGCGGCGCACCCGAGACGTCGTCAGCGTGCGCGCTGCGCAGCTCGATCGCGACGCTGGCAGCGAGAGACCAGCCGCGGCTCCGCAGAGCCGCGGCGCACCCGAGACGTCGTCAGCGTGCGCGC
>JBDHVF010000714.1:0-4655 GCA_039809605.1 Polyangiales bacterium
TGCGCCGCGGCTCTGCGGAGCCGCGGCTGTCCTCTCGCTGCGGGCGTGGCGATCGAACTGCGCAGCGCACGCTGACCCCGCCGCGATCGAACCGCGCTTCGGAGGGGCCAGCTGCGCAACCCGTGGGCGCAGCAGTCGAAGAGGTTCGGGAGGTCGTCGAGGCGATCCTGGGATCGGTCGGGGAAGACCCCGGTGTTCTCAGTGCCCCTTCGCGGGCGCCGCGCGGAGCATCGCCTCGCGCTGCTCGCGGAGGTTCCACGGGGCTGTCTCGTACACGTCGTCGAAGATCTCTTCGCGCGCGGGGGCGCCGTGGCGCTCGGCCTCGGCGATGGCGGCGTTGATCTCCTGCGCGAGCTCGTCGAGCAGCGCCGCGTCGGTCGCGTCGGTCACCAGCCCTCTGCCCGCCATGAACCTTCGGAAGCGCTCCACCGGGTCGCGCCTCGCCCACGCGGCGACCTCGTCGTTCGAGCGGTAGCGCGTGGGGTCGTCGCTCGAGGAGTGCGCCCCCATGCGGTACGTCACGCTCTCGATGAACGTCGCGCCGCCGCCCGACCGCGCGCGCGCGGCGGCCTCGCGCAGCACCGCGTACACCGCGAGGGCGTCGTTGCCGTCGACGCGCGCGCCGGGGATGCCGTACGCCACGGCCTTGCTCGCGAAGGTGGGCGCGGCCGTCTGCGCGCGGCTCGGCACCGAGATGGCCCAGTGGTTGTTCTGGCACACGATCACCACGGGGGCCTTGAAGCGCGCCGCGAAGGTCATCGCGTTGTGAAAGTCGGGCTCGCTCGTGGCGCCGTCGCCGCAGAAGCCCACGGCGATCGTGCCCGCCCGCCTCGCGCGCATCGCCATCGCGGCGCCCACGGCCTGGGGCACCTGCGGGCCGATGCAGCTCGACCAGGCCACCTGGTTCACCGCGCGGCCCGAGAAGTGGCTGGGCATCTGCCGCCCCTTCTGCACGTCGAGCGAGTTGCCCCAGCACTGCGCGAGGTAGGTCGCGAGCGGAAAGCCCCGCACCAGCATCACCGCCCCCTCGCGCAGCCCCGGGAACACCCAGTCGCCCGCGTCGAGCGCGAAGCCCGCGGCGATGGGCGTCGCCTCCTGGCCCTTGACCTCGCCGTAGAACCCGATGCGCCCCTGGCGCTGCACCAGCAGCATCTTCTCGTCGAGAAGGCGCAGCCTGCGCAGCTCTCGGTACATCTTCATCAGGGCCGCGTCGTCGAGGCCCACGTCGACCGTGGCGCGTCCCTCGTCGTCGAGCACGCGGCGGAGGCCGAAGACCGGGTCGTCGGAGGCTGCGATCACGTCGGGCATGGCGCGCGGACGCTACCAAAACCCTCGCGCGCGCGTCATCACCCCAGTGCTCCTCGGCGCACGCGGCGCCAGAGCGCGTCGTCGCCCTCGACCAGCCGCAGCTTGTCGTCGCGCGAGAGCTTCTTGATGGCGTGCTCGATCCGCCGCGCGTCGGTGGGGCGCTGGCGCCCGCGCGACCACGCGAGCGTCACGGGCAGGCGCGCGCGGGTGTACTTCGCGCCGCGCCCCGCGTTGTGGGCGGCCAGGCGCGCGTCGAGCGCGTTGGTGATGCCCGCGTAGAGCGAGCCGTCGCGGCAGCGGAGGAGGTACACGGTCCACAGGGCCATCGGCGCGGCGCACGGTAGCGCAATCGCTGTCGACGCGGAGGCCCCCGGTGGTGAAGACTCGCGCGCATGATCTCGGTGCGAGGGCTCGTGAAGGAGTACCGCGTCCCGGTGCGCGCCCCCGGCCTCGCCGCGGCGCTGCGCGCGCTGGTGCATCGCGAGTACCGCACGGTCACCGCCGTGGGCGGCGTCGACCTCGAGATCGCCGCGGGCGAGCGCGTGGGCTTCCTCGGCCCCAACGGCGCGGGCAAGACCACCACGCTCAAGTGCATGGCGGGGCTGCTCACCCCCACCGCGGGCGAGGTGCGCGTCGGCGGCTTCGACCCCGCGCGCAGGGAGCCCTCATTCCTCCGCACCATCACCCTCGTCGCCGGGCAGAAGCAGCAGCTCCTCTGGGACCTCCCTCCCGCGGAGACCTTCGCGCTCAACCGCGCGATCTACGACGTGCCCGCGGGCGAGTACCGCGCGACGCTCGACGAGCTCGTCTCGCTGCTCGACCTCGGGGCCGTGCTCGACAAGCCCGTGCGCCAGCTCTCGCTCGGCGAGCGGATGAAGTGCGAGCTCGCGGCGGCCCTCTTGCACAAGCCCCGCGTGCTCTTTCTCGACGAGCCCACGGTGGGCCTCGACGTGGTGATGCAGGCCGCGGTGCGGCGCTTCGTCAGGGCCTACAACGAGCGCCACGGGGCCACGGTGATCCTCACGTCGCACACCATGGACGACGTGACGGCCCTCTGCCCCCGCATCCTGGTGATCGACCACGGGCGCATCGTGTACGACGGCTCGCGCGAGGCGCTGGTGGCGCGCGTGCGCCCGGGCCGCAGGGTCACCGTGCGCCTCGCGTCGCCCGCGTCGGCCGACACCGTGGCGGCGCTCGAGTCCGCGGGCGCGAAGGTCTCGTCGGCGGGCGACGCGGAGCTCGTGCTCCAGGTGCCGCAGGCGTCGCTCTCGGCGGTGGTGTCGCTCGCCCTCGCGCGCTGCGCCGCGACCGACCTCACGGTCGAGGAGCCCCCGCTCGACGAGGTGCTCGCCGAGCTCTTCACGCGGGCGGCGACCGCGCGCGAGGCCGCGACGTGAGCGCGCGCCCGTCGCTCGCTTCGAAGCTCGCGGCGGTGATGCGCGTGGGCGTGGCCGCGGCGGTGGCGTACCGCGGCGAGTTCTTCATCTGGATCCTCACGACCAACATGCCCCTGGTGATGCTCGCGCTCTGGTCGCGCGTGGCGGCCGACGGGCCCGTGGGGCGCTTCACGCAGCGGGGCTTCGCCGCGTACTTCCTCGGCGTGCTGCTCGTGCGCTTTCTCGCGGGGAGCTGGGTGGTCTGGGAGCTCACCTTCGCCATTCGCGACGGCTCGCTCGCGTCGCGGCTCATTCGCCCGCTGCACCCCTTCGCGCACTACGCCGCCGACAACCTCGCGCAGATGCCCCTGCGGCTCGTCGTCGCGGCGCCCATCGCCGCGGGGCTGGTGTGGGTCGCGGGGCCCGCGGGGCTCTCGCACGACCCCGTGCAGTGGGCGCTCGCGCCCGTCGCGGTGGCGGGCGCCTGGGCGCTCACCTACAGCGCGATGCTCGCGGTGGCCTCGCTCGCGTTCTACTTCGACTCGGCCCTCTCGGTCTGGGAACTCTGGATGGCCCTGGGCTACGTGCTCTCGGGCTACCTCGTGCCGCTGGAGCTACTGCCCCCGACGGCGCGCGCGGTGGCCGCGTGGCTGCCGTGGCGTTACACCCTCGCGCTGCCGCTCGAGACGATGCTCGGGCTCGTCGACCGGGCGTCGTCGGTGCGGGGCCTCGCGGTGCAGTGGGCGTGGACGGCGCTCTTTCTCACGGCCGCGACGGCGCTGTGGAAGCGCGGCCTCGGGCGCTACGAGTCGTTCGGGGGGTGATTGCGGTGGCGAGGTACGCGAGGCTCCTGGCGGTGCAGCTCCGCGCGTCGATGGCGCAGGCGGCGCAGTACCGCGTGGACTTCGTGCTGGGCGTGGTGCTGAGCGCGTTCTGGACGCTGGCCGCCCTCGTGCCCCTGCTGGTGCTCTTCGGCCGCCGCCCCTCGCTCGGCGGGTGGACGCGCGGCGAGGCGCTGGTGGTGGTGGCGTTCTTCACGGTGCTCAAGGGCGCGATCCAGGGCGCGATCGAGCCGTCGGTGACCAACACCGTCGAGCACCTGCGCAAGGGCACGCTCGACTTCCTCTTGCTCAAGCCCGCCGACGCGGAGTTCCTGGTGAGCACCACGAGGCTCCAGCCGTGGCGCGCGACCGACGTGGTGGGCGGCCTCGCGCTGCTCGCGTACGCGCTCTCGTCGCTGGGGCGCTGGCCTTCGGCGCCCGAGGCGCTCGCGGCCGCGGCGCTCGTCGCGGCGGCGGTGGCGATCCTGCACTCGCTGTGGATCATGGTGGTGGCGCTGGCCTTCGTGACGGTGAAGGTCGACAACCTCGCGTTCCTGCTGGGCAGCGTGTACGACGCCGCGCGCTGGCCGGCGTCGGTGTGGCGCGGCGCGCTGGCGTGGGTGTTCACGCTGGTGATCCCGCTCTCGGTGATGACCACGTACCCCGCGCTCGCGGTGCTCGGGCGCCTCGACCTCGCGCACGGCGCGGGCGCGTGCGGGCTCGCGGCGCTCTTCGCGCTCCTCGCGCGGGCCGTGTGGACGCGCAGCGTACGGCGCTACACCAGCGCGGGGGGGTGACGGCCCTCCCCCCGTCCCCCTCCCGCGGACGCGGGAGGGGGTGCCCGGGAGTAGCCTGCATACCCTCACCCCCAACCCCTCTCCCGCGAGGGCGCGGGAGAGGGGAGCGCTGCCGCGGGATCGACCGCGTGCCGTGAGGTCGACCGCGTGCCGTGAGGTCGACTGCGCGCCGTGAGGTCGACTGCGCGCCGTGAGGTCGACTGCGCGTCGTGAGGTCGACTGCGCACGCTTCGTCGCGTGCGCGGGGCCGGCGGTTCGACGCAGCCGTCGACGACGGTCGGCGGCAGCGCTCCCTCTCCCGCGCCCTCGCGGGAGAGGGCTGGGGTGAGGGTATGCAGGCTACTCCCGGGCAC
>JBDHVF010000715.1:0-4639 GCA_039809605.1 Polyangiales bacterium
GCTCCCTCTCCCGCGCCCTCGCGGGAGAGGGCTGGGGTGAGGGTATGCAGGCTACTCCCAGGCACCCCCTCCCGCTTCCGCGGGAGGGGGACGGGGGGAGGGCCCTACGGCCGCACCCTCACGCGAGACAGGGCCGCGTGGTCGATGCCCTGATGCACCAGGGGCGAGAACCGCTCGGCGAGGCCCTCTCGCGCCTCGGCGCGAGCGCGGGAATAGCGGTCGCGCAGGATGCGATCGGCCGCACGCTCGCGCACGGCCGCGTCGTCGAGGCGCTCCTCGGGGACGCGCTCGAGGAGCTGCACCACATGCCAGAGCGTCGCCACCCGCGCGCGCCCGCGGCGCCGCCCGCCCGCGCGGGGCAGCGACACGCGCAGGTTGCCCGCGACGGGGTGGTCGACCACCGAGCCCGGCTCGGTGAGCGAGAAGCCCGCGACCACCACGGCAGGGAGCACGCCTGGCGCGCCCTCGGCGGTGAGCAGCCCGAGGTCTCCCTGGTCGCGCTCGGCGAGCGGGTCGACCGAGCGCTCGAGGAGCTCCTCGAACGCCGTGCCCGCGCGCAGCGCGGCGATGGCCCGTCGAGCGTCGTCTTGCGAGGCGAACACGAGCTGGCGCAGGTGAACCCTCGCCTCGCGCACGCGGCTCTCGGGGTGCTCCTCGAGCCAGCGATCGAGCTCGCGCCGCGTGGGGCGACGCTCGGCCAAAACCGTGCGGGCCTCGTCGCGCACCAGGGCGTCGGCGAGGGCGCGCGCCACCGCGGGCTCGAGACGGGGCGCGCGTTCGGCGGCCTCCGACGCGAGCAGCGCCTCGTCGACGAGCGAGCGAAGAATGGCCCGCGGGTCGTCGGCGCTCATGCCCGCGCGGAGCCTCTGCTCGCGCGCGATGGCGACGTCGCACGCCGTGATGCGCGCCGCGCGCACCGTCGCGAGCACGAGGCCCGGGTCGTCGAGCGCGACCGGGCACGCCACCTCGACGCGCTCGCGGTCGGCGCGGTGATGCACGTGGCGGTGCATGGGCGCGACGCTCGCGGGGCCGAAGCCCTCGCTGCGCGCGCGCACGGTCACCACGGGCGTCGTGGCGACGCTCCCGGCGCAGCTCCCCACCAGGGACGCCAGCGCCGCAACCGCCAGTGCCGTGAAGGGAAAGCGCGTCATCGCGGGCGCGAAGGTATCCCAGTTCGAAGGGCGGGCGCCAGTCGCGCCCGAAGGTCTACGCCACCACGAGGGGCTCGATCTCGGCGAGCATGCGCTCGGCGTTCGAGACGCCGTCGACGCCGCCCTCGAAGCGCCGCGCGAGGCGCATGTCGGGCGTGAGCTTGTAGGCGCTCTTGCGCCCCGCGCAGAGCTCCATGACCTTGGCCGCGTCGAGCGGCGAGTCGTCGCGCAGGTGCAGCACCACGCGCTCTCGCGAGGCTTCGATGCCGAGCGCCCGGAGCTTTCGGATGCGGGCCTTGATCGCCATGACCCGCACGAGGATGCGCGCGGGCGCGGGGGCGGGGCCGAAGCGGTCCTCCATCTCCGCGGCGAGGTCCTGCACCTCCTCCTCGTCGAAGGCGCTCGCGAGGCGCTTGTAGAGCGAGAGGCGCACGCCCACGTCCTCGACGTACTCCTCGGGGATGAAGCTCGGCTCGTCGAAGGTGAGCTCGGGGTCCGAGAGGTGCAGCACGGGCTGGCCCCTGAGCTCGGCCACGGCCTCTTCGAGCATCTGGCAGTAGAGGTCGAAGCCCACGGCCGACACGTTGCCCGACTGCTCGCCGCCGAGCAGGTCGCCCGCGCCGCGGAGCTCGAGGTCGAGCGAGGCGACCTGAAAGCCCGAGCCCACCTCGGTGAACTTCTCGAGCGCCTCGATGCGCGCGCGGGCCTCCTCGGTGAGCTGCGAGGGAGGAGGCACGAAGAGGTAGCAGTACGCGCGCTCGCGCGAGCGCCCGACGCGCCCGCGGAGCTGGTAGAGCTGCGCGAGGCCGAAGAGGTCGGCGCGGTCGACGATCATCGTGTTGGCGCGCGGAATGTCGAGCCCGCTCTCGATGATGGCCGTGGCGCAGAGCACGTCGTAGCGGCCCTCGATGAAGTCCATCATCACGGTCTCGAGCGCCTCGGGCGACATCTGCCCGTGGGCCACCGCCACGCGCGCGCTCGGCACGAGGCGCTGGAGCTTGTCGGCCCGCTCGTAGAGCCCCTCGACGCGGTTGTACACGTAGAAGACCTGCCCCCCGCGCGCGAGCTCGCGCAAGACGGCCTCGCGGGCGATCTGCGGGTCCTCCTTCGAGACCATGGTGCGCACGGCGCGACGATCGGCGGGCGGCGTCGAGATCACCGACAGGTCGCGCAGCCCCGACACGGCCATCTGCAAGGTGCGCGGGATGGGCGTCGCCGAGAGCGTCAGCACGTCGAGCTGCGCGCGGAGCTGCTTGATGCGCTCCTTGTGGGCCACGCCGAAGCGCTGCTCCTCGTCGACCACGAGCAGCCCGAGGTCTTTGAAGTGAACATCTTTCGAGAGCAGGCGGTGGGTGCCCACCACCACGTCGACCCTGCCCTCCTTCAAGCGCTTGATGATGTCCTTCTGCTCGGCCGCGGTGACGAAGCGCGAGAGCACCGCGACCTCGAGCGGATAGGCCCCCATGCGCTCGGAGAACGTTCGGTAGTGCTGCTGCGCGAGCACCGTCGTGGGGCAGAGCACGGCCACCTGCGCGCCCGTCGACGCGACGTGAAACGCCGCCCGCAGCGCCACCTCGGTCTTGCCAAAACCCACGTCGCCGCAGACGAGGCGGTCCATCGGCAGGCCGTTGACCAGGTCGCGGAACACGTCGTCGATCGCCCGCGCCTGGTCGGCCGTCTCCTCGAAGGGAAAGGTCGCTTCGAACTCCTGGTAGAGCATGCCGGGCGCTTCGAACTTCCTCCCGGGGTGCGCCTTGCGCTCGGCGTAGAGCTTCAGGAGCGCGTCGGCCATCTGCCGCACCGCGCGCTCGACGCGGGCCTTGCTCTTCGCGAAGGTGGCGCCGCCGAGGCGGTCGAGCCGGGGGGTGCCCTCTCCGCCCGAGAACTTCTGGATCTGGTTGAGCCGCGTGACCGGGAGGTAGAGCTTGTCTCCGCCCGCGTACTCGATCACGAGGAGGTCGGTCTCGGTCGCGCCGAGCTTTCGGTGAATGAGCCCCTGGTACCTGCCGATGCCGTGGTCGACGTGCACGACGTGGTCGCCCACGGTGAGCGCGCGCAGGTCGTCGACGAAGGGGCGTGACCTGCTCTCGTCCGAGCGCCTGCGCGACGAGCGACGGGCGCGGGCGCCGAAGATCTCCTCTTCGGTGACCGCGGCGAGCTTGCGAGAGGGCAGCGCGAAGCCCCGCGCGAGCTCGCCCACGGTGACGTCGACCGAGGGCTCCGCGGGCGGCGACGCGAGCGACGCGGGGTCGAAGGCCGTCACGTGCAGCGAGACCGCGAGCTCGTGGCCCCGCAGGAGCGTCGCGATGCGCTCGGCCTGCGTGGGCGTGCGGCCCGTGACGAGCACGCGGTAGCCCTCGCCGAGCCAGTAGCGGCACTGCTCGACGAGGGGCACGAGCGCGTCGCGCTTGCCCTTCTCGTTGCGCGCCGCGCGGATGTCGGCCGCGAGCCGCGTCAGGGCCTCGGCGCCCGCGTCGAGCACCTCGGCGCGCTCGGGCGCGTACTCGAGCGACCCGCCCCCCTCGCCCGCGCGCACCACGAGCTCGTGCACCGACACCGTGCGGCGCGCGGCGAGCGCCGCGAGCAGCGCCGGCTCGTCGAGGTAGTGCGCTTCGAACGGAAACGTCGGGAGCCTCTTCTCGACGCGCGCGGCGTGGTCGCGCGCGGCGTGGGCGAGCTCGGCGCGCAGGCACTCGAGGGCGCGGTCGGGCCGGTCCCACACGACGGTGACGTCGTCGGGCAGGTACGCGGTGATCGGGTCGAGGGACTCGTAGTACGCGGGCAGAAAGCCCTCGGAGCCGAAGAACGCCCGCGCCCCCTCGACGTCGTCGAGGAGCTTCTGCGCCTGGTTGCTCGGGAGGTTCACCGCGTCGACGAGCTCGCGCACCCGCTTGCGCGCGCGCGCCCGCTCGGCCTCGCCCACGAGGGCCTCGCGCGCGGGGTGCAGAAAGAGCTCCCTCACGGCCCGCACCGTGCGCTGGCCCTCGGGGTCGAAGAGCTTGATCGAGACGCAGAGCTCCTCGTCGAGCTCGACGCGCGCGGGCCAGCGCGAGCTCGGCGGCCACACGTCGATCACCGCGCCGCGCGCCGCGAAGGTGCCCGGGTCCTCGACCACGGGCACGCGCAGGTAGCCGCCCTCGGCGAGCCCGCGGAGCAGGGCCTCGCGGTCGACGAGCTCCTCGGCCACGACGAGGTCGCACCGCGGGCCGAGCGCGGCGCGGGGCACGAGCTTGCGCGCGAGCGCCGCGGCCGAGGTCACCAGCACCCTCCACGCGACGCCCTGCGAGAGGTGAAAGAGCGTCGCGAGGCGGTCCATCGCGGTGCGCCGGTCGGGCGCCACCTCGACGTACGGAGACGTCTCGGGCGACGGGAGCAGCAGCACCTCGCCGCGCCCCTCCTCGGCCGCGTCGGCGTCTTCGCGCGAGCCCATGAAGAACGCCACGTCGGAGGCGAGCCTGCGCGCCTCTTCGCCGTCGGGCGCCACGACC
>JBDHVF010000716.1:0-4626 GCA_039809605.1 Polyangiales bacterium
CATCACGGCCGCGGGCGCGAGCGCGCACGACCAGCGCACGAGCGGGCGCGCACCACGCGCGCGGCGCGCGGCGATCGACGCCGCCGCGCCGCACGCGAGCGCGCCCATCGCGGCCACGCAGAGGTTCATGCGAAACGCCACGTCGCCCACGGGCGCGAGCGCCGCGAGGCGGAGGAGCGCCATGTCGAACGCGAAGCCCGTGGGGTGCGCGACGTCGAGGTTGAAGGCCGCGGTCGAGAGCTCTCCCGCGTCACGGTCGGTCACCGTGGGGGCGGCCATCGCCGCGAGCGCCGCGCCCGAGAGGAGCGCCGCGACGGCCGCGGGCGAGGGCAGCCAGCGTTCGAGCCGGGGCTCCATGGCGGCGATGATGTACCATCCCCCCGATGCTCGACACGATGAATGGCATGCGCGCGCTCGCCCTCGTCGCGACGCTGGTCGCGCCCGCGACGGCGATGGGCCAGTGCGACGCGGGCGACGACGCGGGCGGCGTCGACCCGCTGCTGGTGGGCACGCTGCGCGACTCGTTCCCAGCGGACCAGGGCATCGACGTGCCGCTCAACAGCCCGATCCGGTTGCGGTACTACGGCCGCGTGCCCGACCCCCCGGTGGTGTGCGTGCAGCGCGAGTCGCTCGACGCGCCGTGCCTCTCGGGCTCCGCGGCTGCCGTGGGCGACGAGGTCGTGTGGCAGCCCCAGTCGGGCGCCGGCGGTCCCGTGCTCGAGGCGAGCCGACGCTACTACGTCACCTACCAGGAGACCGGGCGCGGCACCAACCGCATCACCTTCGTCACGGGCCGCGGGGTGGCGCCCGAGCGCCTGGCCTTCGGGGGCATCACCGACGCGAGCGCCGAGCACGCGCCCGACAGCGACTGCGACCCCGACGCGGCCGACATCACCGTCAAGTTCGACCGCGCGTCGTCGGGGGTCATCGGCCTCGGCGACACCCCGTGGCCCGACATCGACATCGAGTACGTGATCTACGAGACGCGCGGCCCTGGCATCTCGGGCCCGCGCGAGCGCGACCGCGTGCGGCTCCAGCGCTCGGGGTCGTCGGTGGTGAGCGGCGCGCAGCGCACCTTCCGCCTGCGCGGCGCCGACGCGACGGGGCCCGTGTGCTTCAACGTGCAGGCCGTCGACCCCCTGGGCCACGCCGACGGAAACACCCAGGAGCAGTGCGTCAACCCCGCCAAGGGCAACTACTTCGCGGGCTGCTCGTCGCGCCCCGCGCGCGCCCCCTCGGGCGCGCTCGCGGCCGTCGGGCTCGCGCTCGCGGTCACGGCTGCTCGTCGTCGCGCTCGTCGTCGCTAGCGCCGCCGAGGCGCGCGTCGCCCGTCGCGCGGCGCAGGATGCGCCGGAAGTTGCTGCGGTCGAGCCCCGCGAGCCGCGCGGCGCGCGAGATGTTGTTCTGCGTGAGCTCCAGCAGGTTCTTGAAGTACGCGCGCTCGAACTCGGCCAGGGCGCGGCGCTTGGCGAGGTTGTAGTCGAGCGAGGCGTCGACCGCGGCGGGCGCGGGGCCGTGCGACGGCGAGGCCAGCGGCGCGGCGCGCACGGCCTTGGGGAGCGCGTCGAGCTCCAGGGTCTCTCCGCGCGCGTTGCCGAGCGCCGACACGATGGCGTTCTCGAGCTCGCGCACGTTGCCGGGCCACGCGTACGACTCGAGCGCGCGCACGGCCATGGGCGAGATGCGCGTCACCCGCGGGTTCTGCTGCGGGCCGTGGCGGGCCATGAAGTGGTAGGCGAGCAGGGGCACGTCTTCGCGGCGGTCGCGCAGCGACGGCACCTCGAGCTCGTGCACCTGGAGGCGAAAGTACAGGTCGGGCCTGAAGCGCCCGGCGGCCACCGCGGACTTGATGTCGACGTTGGTGGCCGCGATGAGCCGCACGTCGATCTCGCGCTCGCGCGTCTCGCCCACGCGGGTGACCTTGCGCTCCTGAATCACGCGAAGGAGACGCACCTGCTGCGACCGGGGCAGCTCGCCGATCTCGTCGAGAAAGACCGTGCCCCCCTCGGCGGCTTCGAAGTAGCCCGCGCGGTCCTCGGCGCCGGTGAACGCGCCGCGCACGGTGCCGAAGAGCTGCGCCTCGAGCAGCGACTCGGTGAGCGCCCCGCAGTTGAACGCGACGAAGGGCTTGCGCGCGCGCGACGAGCGGGCGTGGATCTCCCGCGCGACGACCTCCTTGCCCGTGCCGTGCTCGCCCGTGATGAGCACCGTGGCCGAGTGAGACGCCACGCGCGTGACGAACTCCCGCACGTCGCGCATGGCCCGCGAGCTGCCCACCAGGCGCGACGCGCTGCGCGTGCCGTCGAGCTCGGCCTCGAGCATGCGCGTGCGCGCCAGCATGCGACGGCGCTCCGACGCGCGGAGCACCTGCACGCGGAGTTCCTCGGTGGTGAAGGGCTTCTTGAGAAAGTGAAAGGCCCCGGCCTGCACGGCCTCGAAGGCCAGCGTCAGGTCGTTGTGGGCCGTCATCATGATCACCTCGACGTCGAGGCCCGACTCGCGCACGCGCCGCAGGAGCTCCATGCCCGACAGCCGCGGCATCATCACGTCGGCGAGCACCACGTCGACGTTGCCCTCGGCGAGCGCCTCGAGGGCCTCCTCGCCGTCGTCGGCCTCGGCCACCTCGAAGCTCGGGTCGCGGAGCTGCCGCACCACCGCGCGCCGCACCTGCGCCTCGTCTTCGACCACGAGCACCCGCGCCGGCACCGCCGGCCCCGGCGGCTCCGAGTGCAACGTGCGAGGGGGAACGCTCCGGGGGGCTCGTAGGTCGTGCGCGTCGGCGGTCATCGGTCTCCTGCGTGACGGGGGTCGCTCGGCCACGAAGGTTCCACGGGCCGGGCGCCCGTCCGCAAGCGTCCGCGCGCCGAAAGTTCGTCGAAGACTCTCCGCGATGCGCCGCGGACGCGCCGCCCCTTCACTTCTCCCACTGCGAGGTACTAGTCTCGCGCGCCGTGAGCGTCCTCCTAGTTGGCGTTGCCGGCGGCAGCGGCTCCGGCAAGACCACGATCGCGCGCTCGATCGTCGAGGCCCTGCCCTCCCACCACGTCGCGTCGATCGAGCACGACGCGTACTACCGCGACCTGTCGCACCTCTCGTACGAAGACCGCGCGCGCATCAACTTCGACCACCCCGACTCGCTCGACAACGAGCTCTTCACCGCGCACCTCGACGACCTCAAGGCCGGCCGCGCGGTCGACAAGCCCCGCTACGACTTCGCACGCCACGTGCGCGAGCGCGAGACCGTGCGCATGGAGCCCGCGCCCATCATCGTCGTCGAGGGCATCCTGGTGCTGGCCCTCGAGCAGATCCGCCAGCGGCTCGACGTGAAGCTCTACGTCGACACCGACGCCGACATCCGGCTGATGCGACGCATCCGCCGCGACCTCGAGCACCGCGGGCGCACCTTCGCCCAGGTGCGGGCGCAGTACTACGAGACCGTGCGCCCGATGCACATGGCCTTCGTCGAGCCCTCGAAGCGCTTCGCCGACGTGATCATCCCCGAGGGCGGGCAGAACCGCGTGGCGCGCGAGATGATCCTCGCGCACATGCAGAAGTTCGTGCGCGACCTCGACGAGGCCCGCGCCTCGAAGGCCCCGAGCGACGACCCCGACGACCCGTAGGACCACCTCCGCTGCCCCGGTGTGATAAGGGCATCAAGGCCATGCCGAAGATCACCATCGCGGGGCCCGACGAGCGCACCATCGAGGCGCAGCCGGGCACCTCGCTCCTCCAGGCCCTCCAGCAGGCGGGCCAGCCCATCGCCACCTCGTGCGGCGGCGTCGCGACCTGCGCGCTATGCCGCGTCACCGTCACCAGCGGGCGCGAGCACCTCTCGCCCCTCGTCGACGCCGAGATCGGTCACCTCGGGTCCATCGCCAAGATCGTGGGCCTGCGCCTCGCCTGCCAGGCGAAGCTCACGGGCACGGGCGACGTGCGCGTCGACGTGCCCGAGGTCGAAGACGTCGCCGCCCGCAAGGCCGCCAAGGCCGCGCGGCTGCGCCAGTCGCGCCCCTCGCCCGGCCGGAGGTGACGCCCCCCATGGCGCGCGAGGCGATCCCCACCTGGTTCTTCGCGATGGCCGTCGTGCGCCTGGGGCGGCGCTTCCTCGTGGTGCGCGAGCGCAAGCACGGCCAGCTCTGGTACCTGCCCGCGGGCCGCGTCGAGCCCGGCGAGAGCTTCGTCGAGGCCGCGCAGCGCGAGACGCTCGAAGAGAGCGGCGTGCGCGTCGTCGTCGAGGGCCTCCTGCGCGTCGAGCACTCGCCCACGCCCGACGGCGCGCGCGTGCGGGTCTTCGTGGTGGCGCGCCCCGACGACGACGCCCCGCCCAAGGCCGCGCCCGACGAGCACTCGCTCGAGGCCCGCTGGGTCACGCTCGACGAGCTCGCCACGCTCCCGCTCCGCGGCCGCGAGGTGCGCGAGGTCTTCGAGTACGTCGCCCACGGGGGCGAGGTCCACCCGCTGAGCGCGCTCACGTTCGAGGGCGCGCCCTGGCGGTAGGGCGTCCGCGACGTGTTCGCCGGATGTGGTGGGATCGAGCGGCAGCGCATTCGCAACGCCCACAGCCCCCGGTGCCCACGGGCGAGCGTCAGCTCGCCGCGCGCAACGCGACGCTGCCAGCCCCCGGTG